>JAWKHS010000014.1 GCA_041394705.1 Vicinamibacterales bacterium | reverse complement strand
GGGCTCTGGTCGGTCACCAGGCGCACCCGCGCGTCGCGGGTGAGGGGATACGTGAGGTCGACGAGGGCATCGTCCACCACCGCCGCGAGGGCGGCCTTGGCGAGGCGCGGCGAGATGTCGGCGGCGATCGCGGCGGGCGTCGTGCCCTCCGCGACCTGCCGGCTGGAGCCGTCGGGGAGCGTGACCGTGATCATGATCGGCTACTCGTGTCGTCGGGTGAGACGGTTGGCCGCGGGGGCCCGCCCTCGGTCGTCCATGCCGCCCGCGGGCCGGACCAGCCGGGAGCGACGTCGTGGACCGACCGTCGCATCCCGCGGCCGGTGCGAATGGTAGGCACGGGCAGACTCGAACTGCCGACCTCCTGCGTGTCAAGCAGGCGCTCTAACCAGCTGAGCTACGCGCCTATGGAGCGATCGCCCGGCCTTGCGGGAACAAGCAGTATAGCACCGCCTCGGCCGTGTTCCGGGCGGGCTACGCGGCCTTCTTTTCGGCCTTGAGCGTCTCGACGGCCTTGTCGAGCGCCGGATCTCCGGGCGTGGGCTCCACGCCGAAGTCCACGGTGGGCACGTCGACGGCGACGTCCGGAGGGACGCCGCGCTCGTGGAGCGACGTGCCGCTCGGCCCGAGGTACAGGACGTTGGTCAGGAGCAGGCCCGAGCCATCGGGCAGCTTCACGACCTTCTGGCGACCGGCCCGCCCGAGCGTCCGTTCGCCGACGAGGGTCGCGCGCTTGTTGCCCGACAGCGCCGCGGCGAAGACCTCGGCGGCGCCCGATGTCCCCAGATCGGTGACGAGGGCCAGCGGCACCGTGAGCGCGCCGTCGCCGGCCTTGGCCGCCACCGGCACCTTGTCGTGGCCCCGCGCCTGCGAGTAGCCGAGCACCCCCGACGGCACGAAGAGCCGGGCCGCGTCGTAGCCGAGATCGAGATCGCCCGTCGCGGTGCCCCGCACGTCCACCACCACGCGGGTGGCGCCCTGCTTGGTCAGCGCGGTCGTTTCGGACCGCAGCTGTCCGGCGGTGGCCTTCGTGAATTCCGCGACCCGCACGTATCCGACGCCCGCCGACAGGATGCGGCCCTTGACGCCAAGCGCCGGCGGCGCCTCGCGCACGAGCTCGACCTCGTGCGGCTCGGCGGCGCTGCCCCGCAGGATGGTCAACGTCACCTTGGTGCCGGCCTTGCCGTGCAGCAGGCGCATGCCCTCGAACACCGTCGTGTCGCGCGTCGACTGTCCATCGATGGCCCGGATGTAGTCGCCAGGCCGCAGACCGGCGTGCGCGGCCGGCGAGCCGTCGCGCGCCGCGATGACTCGCAAGTAGTACTGCCGCGTCAGTTGCAGTCCGGGGTCGGCCAGCCCGGAATCCGGGGCCGCCACGAACTTCATCTGCTCGGCGTCGAGATAGGCGCTGTCGGGATCGAGGCCGTCGGCCAGTCCGTGCATGGCGCCGTGCATCACCTTGTCCACGTCCACTTCCTCGACGTAGTTGTTCAGGATGAGGGTGACGACGTCTTCGAAGATCCGCAGGTGCCGGTAGCTGTCTCCCTGAGCCGCGGCGTCGCGCCCCAGGAACCCACCGACCACGGCGAAGGCCAACACCGGAAGCGAGACGGCTAGGATGAGGGCGCGGAGGCGGGACGTCATGGCACGGGTTTCAGCCATTGTACGGGATTGACCGGACGCCCGTCGATGCGCAGCTCGAAGTAGGTCGCCGGCTGGCCATCGGGCGTGGCGCCGGAGGTGCCGACGACTTCGTCCCGGGCCACCACCGCCCCCGGCTGCAAGGCCGTGCTGGAGAGGTGCCCATACACGCTGAAGGCGTTGTCGCCATGGTCCAGGATGACCAGGAGGCCGAAGCCCGTGAACGGCGCCGCGTAGGCCACCGTGCCGCCGTGGACGGCGCGAACCGGCGAGCCGATGGCCGTCCCGATCTCGATGCCGTTGCGCTGGATGGCGGTGCCGAAGCTGCTCGGCGCCCGCCCGAACCGGGTCAGGACGTTCCCGCGGATGGGCCAGGGCAGGTCGCCGTGGAAGGGCCGGATGGGCAGGTCCACCGCGCCGCCCGCGGGGAGGCCCCCCAGCGTGGACTGCAGCCGCTGCCGGGCCTGATCGAGCTCGCCCACGTACTGCGCCGTGAGCTCCCGCCGCTTGTCGAGGTCGTCGAGCAGTCGCGTCCGGGCCGACACCGCCCGCCGGGCCTCGGCCTCGAGGTTCGCGGCTTCGGCCTGGAGACGCGCGACCTGCCGCTGCTCCGAGGCCAGCTGGTCGCGGGCGGCCTGTTCCTCGGTCAGCAGCTTCCGGTGCGCGGCGATACGGAGCTCCTCGACGCGGGCCAGTGCCACGACGCCCCGGGAGGCCCGCGCCAGGTCACGGCCCTCCATCGTCTGCAGCAGGAGCCGGACGTAGCCGTCGGTGCCGCCCCGCTTGTAGAGGGCCTCCAGCCGCGCTTCGAGCGCGGGTGTGCGCGAGACGCGCTGCCGCTCCAGTTCCGCGACCCGGGCCTCCGACGCGGCCACTTTCTCGTTCACGGCGGTCAGGCGGGCGGTGACGGTGCCCAGTTCCTCTGTCCGGAGCGCCTGAGTGACCTCGAGTTGGCGAAGCTGCCCGAGCACCGTCCTCGACTGGGCGGCCAGTTGGTCGGATTCGCGCTGCAGCGCCCGGATGCGGTCCGTGGCGCGCTGCGTGAGCGCCGCGGCGTCCTCGGCCGACAGCGCACCCGCCGCCGGCGCGGCGGCCACCGGCGGCACCGGCAGTGGATCGACGGGCGGCACCTGACCGGGCGTGCCCTGCGCCCACGCGGCGACGGCGCCGGGGCCGAACGCGGCCGCGAGGATGACCATACGCCAGGTGCGCGGCAGCCGTTTCGACATGGTCTGATCGAAGGATACACTCTGCCGATGTCCGACCCGGCGCCATCCCCAGCACCGTCCCACCCGGTCGTCGTCACGCCGGTCGAGCTCTTCTGGCTCACCGCGGGGTTGTGGGTGTCCGGGATCTGCCTGCTGGCGCTCCTGCCCGTGGTCCTCATGCCGCGCGTGGGGCCGGCCGCGGGCCTGGCCGTGTCGTACGTCACGTTCTTCGTCGCGTGGCAGCCGCTGCAGCGGATTACCCAGCGCGCGGTGGGCCCGTCGCGGACGTTCATCCGGATGCTCGCGCTCGTCGCGTCGGCGGCCATGCTGGCGTACTACATCCGCGAGGCGCTCCTGGCGGCCGTGCGGACCGGCGCCAGCTGAGCACATATACTTTTCGTGTGCGGGCCTTGGGCATCGACTACGGCGCTCGCCGGATCGGGCTCGCCCTGAGCGACGCCAGCGGAACGCTGGCGAGCCCGCTCACCGTGCTCGAACGGCCGCGGAGCGAGCGCGAGACCGTGCGGCTCGTCAGCGAGACCATCGGCCGATTGTCCGCGGAGGACGACGGGCTGGCCGCCGTGGTGGTCGGCTGGCCGCGGCGGCTGGACGGCTCACCCAACGACCAGACGCCCATCGTCGAGGCGTTCGCCCGGGCGCTCGGCGCCGTCACCTCCGTACCCGTCGTGCTCCAGGACGAGCGGCTGACCTCGCACGAAGCCGAGACCCGTCTGGCCGTGCGCGAGCGGGACTGGCGGGCGCGGAAACGGAAGCTCGATGCGGCCGCCGCCGCCGTCGTCCTCCAGGACTACCTCGATGCGAGGCCCCGTGGCTAAGTGGCTCCTCCGGCTGTCGCTCGTGGCCGTGGTCGGACTCGGCGCCGCCGCCGGCGGCGCGTGGTGGCTGCGCGAACAGGCGCGGTCCCCGTACCGCGGGTTCTCCGGCGACCACGTCTTCGTGGACATCCCGTCCGGCACCGGCCCGCGGTCGATTGGCGCGCGGCTGGCGGCGGCGGGCGTCGTCCGCGACGAACGCACGTTCCGCGTGGCGCTCTGGCTGACGGGCCGTGCCCGGGATCTGCAGGCCGGAGAGTACCGGTTCGAGGGCGCCCACAGCGCGGTGGACATCGCCCTGGTCCTCGCGCGTGGGGCGATCTACACCCAGCCGATCACCTTCCGTGAGGGGCTGACGATCGCGGAGATGGCCGAGGTCTTTGCCCAGAGCGGCCTCGGGCCGACCGGGGCCTTCCGCGCCGCGGCCGGGGACGCGTCGCTCATCCGGGACCTCGACCCCGAGGCCGAAGACCTCGAGGGGTATCTCTTCCCCGACACGTACCCCGTGCCGCGTCGCGTCGCGGCGGGCACCCTCGTCGCGCAGATGGTTCGTGGCTTCCGCGCCGCTCTGACGCCCGACCTCATCGCCCGGGCCGCGGCAGACGGCCTGACCGTGCGCCAGGTCGTGACGCTGGCGGCCCTGGTGGAGAAGGAGACCGCCCGGGACGCCGAGCGTCCGCTCGTGGCGGCCGTCTACCGCAACCGCTTCCGGATCGGCATGGGCATGCAGGCCGATCCCACCGTGATCTACGCCTTGCAGCGCGCCGGCAAGTGGGACGGCAACCTGTCACGCGACGACCTGCAGTTCGACTCGCCCTACAACACCTACCGATATGGAGGGCTGCCGCCCGGACCGATTGCGGCCCCGGGCAGGCGCGCGCTGGAGGCCGTCGTCTCGCCCGCGGCGGTCGACTACCTCTACTTCGTCAGCCGGAACGACGGCACTCATGTGTTCTCCCGCACGCTCGCCGAGCACAACCGCAACGTCTACGAGTGGCAGGTGAAGTACTTCCGCGACCGGCGTGCCCGCGCCAGGCTCGACGCGCAGGACCCGTCGGGCCGCTGAGCGGCGGGCACGTCAGTCGGCGGGCGTGGGCGCCGGGATGTTGCGCGGCCACGGCGGCGCGGGGCGTCCGCGCCAGATCCAGGCGATGTAGTCCACGAGGGGCGGCTCGGCGCCGAGCTCGCGAAGCCGTGCGTTCACCTGGCCGCGGTGGTGCATGGTGTGCATGGCCACCTGGCGGGCCGTCTCGGCCAGCGTGGGATGCGCCACGGCGTCCGGCCGCTCGATGGCCCGCCCCGCCCAGGGCAGCTTGATGGTCGCGGCCAGCGCGGCGTCGTCGGCCGAGACCAGGAACGACTGGAATCCCGCGTGGGCCCCTCGGCCCCAGGCCCCCAGGGCCGGCATGTCGGTGAAGCTCGCCACGCTCACGAGCTGAGGCTGTCCGCCGCGCCAGATCGCGGGGAACGCGAGCTGCACCGTGTGCATGTGATGCAGCCAGCCCTTCACGCGCTCGTCGGCGCGTGCCGGGCCGGATTGCAGCGTGGTGCTCCACACCAGGGCGTCGGCCCACTCCATGTGTGCGGCCAGTTCGAGCAACTCGTCGCGGACGGCCATGCCAAGTCCTCCCGTCGATCTCGGGCGCGCCTAGCGCTCGCCCCATTTCAGTTTCTGCCGCAGGACCTCGAAGTACGTCCGCGTCTTGGCGCGCACGAGTTTCACCGACCGTTCGGCCCGGCGGACGACCACGTCGTCGCCAGGCTGCAGCGGACCGCCCGTCTGCCCGTCGAAGGTGACATACACTTCCGCGCCGCCGTTCTCGGCCGTCACGGCCACGCGCACGTCACGCTCGGCCGGCACCACGATCGGACGGTTGCTGAGCGTGTGGGGAGCGATCGGCGTCAGGATGAAGGCGTCCATGGCCGGATGCACGATGGGGCCGCCCGCCGCCAGGTTGTAGGCGGTCGATCCGGTCGGGCTCGCCACGATCAGGCCGTCGGCGCGCACGGTCGTGACGAACTGTTCGCCGACCCACACCGACAGATCGATGATGCGCGACAGCGCGGTCCGCGTGAACACCACGTCGTTCAGCACGGGCGTCTCGCGGTGGAACTCGTGCCGGCCGCGCACCGTGGCCGTCAGCATCATGCGCTCGTCGAGCGAGGCCGATCCGTCCAGCACCTCGCCGAGCGCGTCGAAGAGTTCGGGACGGGTGATCTCGGTGAGGAAGCCGAGACTGCCGAAGTTCACGCCCAGGATCGGCACGTCGCGCGGACCGCGGGCGATCCGGTCGGCCATGGCGAGCAGGGTGCCGTCGCCGCCCAGCACCACCACCAGGTCGGCGTGGGCGGCCATGTCATCGCGCGAGACGACCGCGCGCGGCGCCTCGGCGAGCAGCGCCGCCGCTTCCGGCGACCACTGTGATTCGACGCCGCGGCCGTCCAGCCACGTCCGCAGACGCCCGAGCGTCTCGCGGGCGCCGTCCAGTTCGGGCTTGGCGACGATGCCGATCAGCATGGCGCGTTCAGCGGGCCGCCGGCCGGCCGGAAGTGGACCAGGAACTCGCGGTTGCCCTTCGCGCCGACGATCGGCGACGGGGTGGCGGCAAGCCGCGACCATCCTATCGCAGCCGCTTTCGCCGTGATCTCGGCCAGCACGCGGGCATGGACGGCCGGATCGCGGACCACGCCGCGTGGCGCGTCCCGGCGGCCAGCCTCGAACTGGGGCTTCACGAGGGCCACGAGATCGGCGTCCGTCGCGACGAGCCCGAGAAGTGGAGGCAGGATGAGGGCCAGCGAGATGAACGACACGTCGATGGTCACGATGCGCGCCCCGTCCTGCAGGGTCGGCAGGTGATCGCGCGAGAGATGCCGGGCGTTCACGCCCTCGATCACGGTGACGCGCGGATCGTTGCGCAGCCGCCAGTGCAGCTGTCCATGGCCGACATCCACGGCGAAGACGGGCGCCGCGCCGCGGGCGAGGAGCACGTCGGTGAAGCCGCCGGTGGAGGCGCCGACGTCGAGACCGACGCGGCCGGTCACATCGAGGCCGAAGGCGTCGAGCGCGTGGGCCAGCTTCACGCCGCCCCGGCTCACCCAGGGGTGGTCCGGCCCGATCACCTTGACGTCGGCGTGCTCGGACACCATCGTGCCGGCCTTGGCCGCCGCCCGGCCGTCGAGGTCCACCTGGCCCGCCATGATGAGCGCCTGTGCGCGCTCGCGCGACTCGACCAGTCCGCGCCGGACGAGGAGCTGATCCAGCCTGAGCTTCATCGGCGGACGGCGCGTCCGGCCATCACGACGTCCGCTGGAGGATCCAGCGCGCGATGGCGTCGAGGTGCGAGCCGGCGAACCCGGCCTCGGTGAGCGCGCGTTCGGCGCGTGCCGTGGCCTCGGCGGCGAGGCGTTTCGACGCGGCCAGGCCGAAGAGGGCCGGAAACGTCGGTTTGCCGTCGGCCGCGTCCTTGCCGGCCGTCTTGCCGAGGGCGCCCGACTCGCCCTCGACGTCGAGCACGTCGTCCACGATCTGGAACGCCAGCCCGACCTCGGCCGCCCAGCGGTCGAGGCTGCCGAGGGTGGCCTCGTCGGCGCCAGCCATCACCGCACCGGCCCCCGTCGCGGCACGTATGAGGGCGCCCGTCTTGCGCGCGTGCATGTCGGTCAGCGCCGGACCGTCGAGCACCCGCGTCTCGCCCGGGCCCTTGCCCGCGGCCTGGAGGTCGATGGCCTGGCCACCCACCATGCCCTCCGGTCCCGCCGCGCGCGCCACCAGGTCGATGACGCGCAGCTTGCGCAGGACGAGATCGGGGTCCGCGGTGACGGGCTCGCGCGCGAGCAGGGAGAACGCCTCGGCCTGCAGGCCGTCGCCGGCCAGGATCGCCTGTCCCTCGCCGACGACCGTGTGCAGGGTCGGGCGCCCACGCCTCAGGGCGTCGTCGTCCATCGCGGGCAGGTCGTCGTGGACCAGGGAATACGTGTGGATCAGCTCCAGCGCGCACGCGGCGGGCAGGGCCACCGCGCGCGCGGTCGTCACGTCGAGGCCGCGGCGGCCGGCGACGGCGTCGGCCGCGGCCAGCACGAGGATCGGGCGCAGGCGCTTCCCGCCCGCGGTCACGCTGTAGCGCATGGCGTCCGCGACGACCTCGGGGCAGCGCGGCGCGCGCGGAAGCCAGCGCGCGAGTGCCTCGTCCACCATGCGGCGGCAGGCGAGGGCGAAGTCGTCGAACGCCGCGGCCGAAGGGCCGGCGGGACTAGTGGTCGTCATCGTGGCCGATGTCGGTGAGATCGGGCGGGGCCGGCACGAGTTCGCCCCGGTCGCTCAATATCTCGATGCGACGTTCCGCCGCCTCGAGCCGCTCGTGGCAATAGCGCTGCAGCCGGACGCCGCGCTCGTAGAGCGCCAGCGACGCCTCGAGCGCGAGGTCACCCTCCTCCAGCTTCTTCACGATGCCAGCCAGCTCCGCCAGCGCCGCCTCGAAGTCCTTGATCGTCGTTTCGTCCATCAGGCCCGTCCTCGCGCGGCCGGGTCGTCGGCCACCTCGCGCACCTCGCATCCGAGCTCGCCGCTCCCCAGCGTGACGCGAATCGTGTCGCCAGGCGCCACCTGATCCGCGCGCCGCACGACGGTGCGGCGATCGTCGGTCCAGCATACGGCGTAGCCGCGTGCGAGGACCGCCAGCGGGCTCATCGCGTGCAGACCGGCCGCGGCCTCGCGGCTGCGCGACTCGGCGCGATGGAGCGTCGTCCGCACGGCGCCGTCGAGGCGCCCGCGGTACGCCACGACGGCGGCCCGCATCCGGGCGAGGCGCTCCCGCGGGCGGAACGCGTCCAGCGAGCGGCCCAGCATCTCGAGTCGCCGGCGCCGGCCGCCGGTCGCCGCCGATCCCGCCGCCCGCAGCGAAGCGCCGAGTTCGGTGACATAGCGCTGGCGCAGCGCCACGCGCCCGGGGAAGCCCGCCAGCGCCGGGCGGGCCTCGAGCTGGTGCAGGCGCGCGGCCGAGCGCTGCAGCAGCGCCCGGAGCGCCGCCCGCGCGTGCGCGCCCTGCGAGACGATGCGGCGGACGAACTCGTCCTTGCGGCCGACGACGATCTCGGCGGCGGCCGAGGGCGTCGGCGCCCGCAGGTCGGCGACGAAGTCCGCGATGGTCACGTCCGTCTCGTGGCCGACGGCGGAGATGACTGGCACCGGGCAGCTGGCGATGGCCCGGGCCACGGCCTCCTCGTTGAAGGCCCAGAGGTCTTCGATGGAGCCGCCGCCGCGGCCCGCGATCACGACGTCCACGCCAGGGACCGCGCCGATCCGCCTCAGCGCCCGCGCGATCTCGAGCGCTGCGCCGTCGCCTTGCACCCTGGCCGGTGCGATCACCAGGTGCGCGTTGGGGTAGCGGCGCCGCAGCACGCGCACGATGTCCCGGAGCGCGGCGCCATCGCGGGACGTCACGATGCCGATGCGCCGCGGGAGGGCCGGCAGGGGCCGTTTCCTGGCGTCGTCGAACAGCCCTTCCGCCGCGAGCGTCCTGCGCAGCTGCTCGTAGGCGAGTTGCAGCGCGCCGAGGCCGCGAGGCTCCATGTGCTCGCACACCAGCTGGTACTCGCCCCGCGGGTCGTACACGCTGAGGCGTCCGCGCGCGACGACCCGGGCGCCGTCCTCGGGCTTGAAGCGCAGCAGCCGCAGCGAGGTCCGGAACATCACGCCCTTGATCTGGGCGTGGGCGTCCTTGAGGGTGAAATAGAGGTGCCCGGTGTTCCAGAGCCGCGCCCCCGACAGCTCGCCTTCGACCCAGACTTCCGGAAACTCCGATTCGACCAGGGTGCGGAGGTTCGCCGTGAGCTCGCTCACCGTGACGACCCGCCGGCGCGGCGGGGGCGGCGCCGCGTCGTCGAACGGAAGACGGCTCGGGGTCACGCCTGCTGGCCGGCCGGGTGCGCCAGCCGTTCGAGCTCCGCGGCCGTGAGGTTGAGGCGCGTGATACCGGTGGCGAGCCCTGTCTCGACGTCGGCCGTCACGACGACGGCGTGCAGGCGCGGGTCACCGGACGCGGTTTCGAAGCGGGCGGGCAGCGCCGAGAGGAACTTGCCGAGGACGGCGTCCTTCTCCACGCCGATGACGCCGTCGTGGGGGCCGGTCATGCCCACGTCGGTGAGGTATGCCGTGCCCTTCGGCAGCACTCGATCGTCGGCGGTCTGCACGTGGGTGTGCGTGCCGACGACGGCCGTGGCCAGGCCGTCCAGGTACCAGCCCATGGCGATCTTCTCGGAGGTCACTTCGGCGTGCACGTCCACGAACACCAGGGCAGCGCCGTCCGCCTTCACGCGCTCGATCTCGCGGCGGGCCCCGGTGAAGGGGTCGTCGATATTCGCCAGATAGACGCGTCCCATCACGTTCACCACGCCGACCCTGACGCCGTTGCGTGCCGTCGCCACGACGGAGCCCTTGCCGGGGGCGCCGGCCGGGTAGTTCGCCGGGCGGAGCAGGCGGGGCTCGACCGCGATGTAGTCGAGGGCTTCCTTCTTGTCCCAGATGTGGTTGCCGGAGGTCAGCACGTCGACGCCGTCCTTCAGCAGCTGGTCCCCGATCTCACGCGTGATGCCGAAGCCGGCGGCGGCGTTCTCACCGTTCGCGATGACGAAGTCGATGTCATGGCTGGCGACCAGGCCGGCCAGACCCCGCTTCACGAGGTCGCGACCCGGCCGCCCGACGATGTCGCCGATGAACAGCAGCCTCATCGCACGACGTCCGTCGAGATCGGCACCGCGATCGCTACGCCGCGACGCTCGTCGATCTTCGGCAGGCGGACCCGCAGCTCGCCCTCCCGCATGGCGGCCGTCGCCCGGGCAGCGTCGATGGCGACGTGGACCCGGACGGCCCGCGCGAAGCGTCCGAAGTCGCGCTCCACCAGGTGGAAGCTGGCCGAGCCCCGCGCCACGTGTTCCGGCCGGTCCTTCTCTCCCGCCACGATCACGACACCGGCCCGGACCAGGATCCGGATGTTCTGGGGCGGGACACCCGGCAGATCCACGGCGAGTTCGATGGCCTCGCGTGTCTCGAACACGTCCAGGAGCGGGAGGCATTCGCCCACGATCTGGTGGCGGCGTTCGGGGCGCTGCTTCAGCAGTTCCTCGAAGAGGCGGCGCACGTCGGCCGAGACGTCACCGACGTCCGAGGAGATGGGGAGGCGGGTCAGCGGGGGCATGCGGGCGGGACCGAGGCGCCATTGTACTGCGCAGCCGCGCACGCCACGGCCCGGAGCGGCGCCAACTCCTGCGGCGACCCGAACATCCGTAGGTCTCGTCCGGCGTCGCGCGCCGCGGTCCCCAGCGGGCAGGTAGCGTGCCCTCGCGTCGGGATGGCAGGCGAGCGCCTGCGAACCAACAAAGAGGAAGATCAGAATATGAGTGTATGTGACTAATAAAATATGCTTGATCGAAACTAACGACGTGGTAGACTCGCTTCAGACACGACGAGAGGAGTCGACGCATGGCAGCGAAGGGCAAAGTGATCGGGATCGACCTGGGGACCACCAACTCGGTGGTGGCCGTGATGGAAAGCGGCGAGCCCGTGGTCGTGGTCAACCAGGAAGGGGCCCGCACGACGCCCTCCGTCGTCGCGGTGGCCAAGGACGGTGATCGCCTCGTCGGCCAGGTGGCCAAGCGGCAGGCCGTCACCAACCCCGAGAACACCGTGTTCTCGGTGAAGCGCTTCATGGGCCGCAAGTTCGGCGAGGTCTCCGACGAAGCGCGCCGCGTGCCCTACAAGGTCGTTCAGAACAACAACGGCGACGCGTGGGTCGACGTGCGCGGCAAGCAGTACTCGCCGCCCGAAATCTCCGCCATGATCCTCGCGAAGCTGAAGAAGGCGGCGGAGGATCACCTCGGGCAGCCGGTGACGGACGCCGTCATCACCGTGCCCGCCTACTTCAACGACTCCCAGCGCCAGGCCACCAAGGACGCCGGCACCATCGCGGGCCTGAACGTGCTGCGCATCGTGAACGAACCCACCGCCGCGGCACTGGCGTACGGGCTCGACAAGAAAAAGGACGAGACCATCGCCGTGTACGACCTCGGCGGCGGCACCTTCGACATCTCGGTCCTCGAGGTGGGCGAGGGCGTCGTCGAAGTGAAGTCCACCAACGGCGACACGCATCTCGGCGGTGACGACTTCGACCACAAGATCATGGATTGGCTCGTGGCCGAGTTCAAGAAGGACGAGGGCATCGACCTCTCCAAGGACCGGATGGCGCAGCAGCGCCTGAAGGAAGCCGCCGAGAAGGCCAAGATCGAACTCTCGGCGGCGATGGAGACCGAGATCTCCCTCCCCTTCATCAGCGGTGACGCCACCGGACCGAAGCACCTGAACGTGAAGCTGACGCGGGCCAAGCTCGAGGCGCTCGTAGAGGATCTCGTGCAGCGCACGATGGGTCCGGTGAAGCAGGCCCTGGCCGATGCCGGCCTGAAGCCGTCCGACATCGACGAGGTCGTCCTCGTCGGCGGCTCCACCCGCATGCCGCGCGTGCAGCAGGCGGTCAAGGACTACTTCGGCAAGGATCCGCACAAGGGCGTGAACCCGGACGAGGTCGTGGCCGTGGGCGCGGCGCTCCAGGGCGGCGTGCTCGCCGGCGACGTGAAGGACCTCCTGCTGCTCGACGTGACGCCCCTGTCGCTCGGCATCGAGACGCTGGGGGGCGTGATGACGCAGCTCATCGGACGCAACACCACGATCCCGACCCGCAAGTCCGAGATCTTCTCGACGGCCGCGGACAGCCAGACGTCCGTCGAGGTCCACGTGCTGCAGGGCGAGCGCCAGTTCGCCCGCGACAACCGCACCCTCGGCAAGTTCCAGCTCGTGGGACTGCCGCCCGCGCCGCGCGGCGTGCCGCAGATCGAGGTCACGTTCGACATCGACGCCAACGGCATCGTGAACGTGTCCGCCAAAGACAAGGCGACGGGCAAGGAGCAGAAGATCACCATCAGCGGCTCGAGCGGCCTGTCGAAGGACGAGGTCGACCGCATGGTGAAGGACGCCGAGTCGCACGCCAGCGAGGACAAGTCGCGGCGCGATCTCATCGACGCCCGCAACCAGCTCGATTCGCTCACCTACTCGGTGGAGAAGACCCTCACCGAGTCCAAGGACAAGCTGCCGGCCGGCGAGGCCGACCAGGTGCAGAGCGCGCTCGACGCCGCGAAGAAGGCGGCCCAGGGCGATGACCTCGGCGCGATCCAGTCCGCCACGGCGGACCTGCAGAAGGCGTCGCACGCGATGGCCGAGGCCCTCTACAAGACCACGCAGGCCGCCGGAGGGACGGGCGAGGGGCCGTCGGACGGCGGCGCGAAGCCGGCCGAGGGCGACGTGGTGGACGCGGAGTTCTCGGAGACCAAGTAGGCCGGAGCCCGGAGCGTGCGCTCCGGGCTTCGACGAACACCACAGGAGCAGGCGATGGCCATCGTGCGTTTCGATCCGATTCGGGGCTGGACGGGCACGGCGAACGACGCGACGCGGGGCACGTGGGTGCCTCCCGTGGACATCTACGAGGCGGCAGACAAGACCCTCGTGCTGAAGGCCGAGCTACCGGAGACGAGGCGCGAGGACATCGCCGTCACCGTCGAGCGCGGGACGCTCACGATCAGCGGCGAACGTGCCTGGCCGGCCGACGTGGCCCGCGAGGGCGTCCGGCGCGTCGAGCGCCCCTACGGGCGGTTCACCCGGCGGTTCGCGCTGCCTGGGTCGGTGGATACCGGCCAGGTGGCCGCGGACTACCGCGACGGCGTCCTGACGGTGCGTCTCCCGGCGCGCGAAGCGGCTCGGCCGCGGACGATTCCGGTCGCGGTCGCGTCGTAGGCCGGACTGGCACCGTTGGGCACGGGGTCCTGCGCGGGCCGGCCACCAGTGGGTGAGGGGGACACATGGCGAGCTTCGTCGTTCACTGGGTCGTGCTGGCGGTGGCGTTGTGGGTCACTTCCGCGATCGTTCCGGGCGTGTCCTTCGCGTCACCGGGCGCCTTGATCGTCGGGGCCGGTGTTCTGGGTGTCGTGAATACCGTCGTCCGGCCCGTCCTGACCTTCCTGACCTTTCCGCTCACCGTGCTGACGCTGGGGCTGTTCTACCTGGTCGTCAACGGGGCGGCCTTCAGTCTCGCCGCGGCCCTCGTGCCGGGGTTTCGTGTGGCGTCGTTCGGATCGGCCGTCATCGGGGCCTTCGTGACCGGCGTGGCGGCCTGGGTGGCGGGGGCGTTCGTCGGGCCGACCGCGTCCTCCCGAAAGAGTTGATGCAGAGGCGACGGGTCGGCTAAGCTGAAAGGCTATGTCCGAGCACGAAATCGCCCCGGAAGCCGAGGCCGAGGCCCCGGTGGTCCGTCCGCAGGGCCGCCCGATCGAAAGCCGCTTCCTGTATGTCGACGTCGCCGCGGCGCGCGCCAAGCAGCTGCGCAAGGGCGCGAAGGTGCGGCTCGACGCCGGCACCGCTCGCGCCGTGAAGCCAGAGCGGCTGGCGATGGAAGAGGTGAACCACCAGCTGGTCGAGTGGGACCTGCCGGAGTTCGCCGTGCTCCTCGAGAAGCGGTAGCACGGAACCCCTCGGCGCCACGGCACGTCCCCTCCAGTGGGCAGCCCGGCTGCCCGCGAGGAGGCAGGACATGGGCACGCTGTTCGCCATGGGAGCCGTCGCGACGATGGGCGCGCTCGTCGTCGGGTTGCTCGGGGTCGTCTGGCTGATCCTGAAGATCGTCTTCTTCCCCGTCAGGCTGGTCCTCGGCCTGGTGCGCCTGATCGTCGGTGCGATCGCCGGCGCCGTCGGGATGGTGGCGCTGCTGGCACTGGCGCCCGTCCTCGTGGTTGGCGTTGGCGGAGTGCTGGTCGTGGCGCTGGGTGTCGCCGCCCTGGCCGTCCTCCTGCCCCTCGTTCCGTTCGTCCTGCTTGGCCTGGTCGTCTGGTCGCTCGTGAAGCGGCCGGCCGTGGCTGCCTGACCAGCCGTCAGGCCCTCGGCGCCGCGACCGTGGGCACCCGGCGGTGCCAGTCGGTGCTGCCCTGGAACGCCGTGCCGAACCGGATGAGCGTAGCCTCGTCCCACATGCGGGCCGTGAGCTGACAGCCGAGCGGCAGCCCGTCCGGCGACACTCCGCACGGCACGCTCACCGCGGGCACTCCCACCAGATTCGCGCTCACCGTGAAGATGTCCGCCAGATACATCTGGAGCGGGTCTGCCACCTTCTCGCCGAGCCTGAAGGCCGGCGTCGGCGTGGTCGGCGTCGCGATGACGTCCACGGTGGACAGCACCTCCCGGTAGGCATCGCGCAGCTTCGCCCGCACCCGCTGCGCCTTGAGATAGTACGCGTCGTAGTAGCCGGCGCTCAGAACGTAGGTGCCGAGCATGATCCGCCGCTTCACTTCAGCGCCGAACCCTTCGTCGCGCGTGCGCTCGTACATCGTGCGGACCGAGTCCGCGGCGTCCAGCGCCGCCCGGTAGCCGTAGCGCGCGCCGTCGTACCGCGCCAAATTCGAGCTCGCTTCCGCCGTGGCGATCAGGTAGTAGACGGGGATCGCCAGGGACACGTGGGGCAGGGTGACGTCGACCACGATGGCGCCCAGGTCACGCCACGTCGCGAGCGCGGACTCGAATGCGGCAGCGACGCTCGCCTCCACACCCTCGATGAACGCCCGCGGCACGCCGATCCTGAGGCCCGCGACGCCTGACGCTTCGGGCACCGGCGCGACAGCCGGCACGTCGGCGCTGGTCGCATCCCGCGGGTCGGCGCCGGCGAGCACGGCGAGGAGCTCGCCGGCGTCCTCGACCGTCGTCGTGAACGGACCGATCTGATCGAGTGACGAGGCAAAGGCCAGCAGCCCGTACCGCGAGACCCGGCCGTACGACGGCTTGAGGCCGACGATGCCGCAGAACGCCGCCGGCTGGCGGATCGATCCGCCGGTATCCGACCCGAGCGACGCCGGCACGGCGCGCGTCGCGACCGCCACGGCCGATCCGCCGCTCGACCCGCCCGGCGCGTGCGCCGTGGACCACGGATTGGCGGTAGGGCCGAACGCGGAGTTCTCGGTGGAGGATCCCATCGCGAACTCGTCGCAGTTCGTCTTGCCTATCACGATGGCGCCGGCCGCCGTCAGCCGCTCCACGACGGTCGCGTCGTAAGGGGGAACGAATCCCCGCAGGATGCGCGAGCCTGCCGTGGTAGGAATGCCCCTGGTGCAGATGTTGTCCTTCACCGCGACGGGAACGCCCGCCAGCGGCCCGAGCGGCCGGCCCGCGGCACGGGCCGCGTCGACGGCGGCGGCCTGTCGGCGCGCGTCGTCCGCCGCGACACTCAGGAACGCCGACACGGCCGGCTCCACCGCCGTGATGGCCGAAAGCGCGTCGTCGACGACGGACGCCGCCGTCCGCTCGCCGCGCCGGACCGCCTCGCGCGTGGCGACGACCGACCCCGGAGCCGCGCTCATCCGATGACTCGCGGGACCTTGAAGAGGCCGGCTTCCGGCGCCGCGTCCGGCGCGTTGCCGAGCGCGGCGGCTCGAGCCAGCGACGGGCGGGCGTCGTCCGCGCGCTCGTGGGGATCGCCGGCCGTCACGTGTGACATGGCCGTCACGCCCTCGGTGGGCTCGCCCTGCACTTGCCGGACGTACTCCAGAATGTCGGAGAGCTGTCGGCCGAACAGCGCCACTTCGTCGTCGGTCAGCGCCAGGCGGGCGAGCGCCGCAATCCGGCGTACTTCCTGATCGTCGAGCGGGGACGCGGACATCCCGCGAATCGTACCACGGAAGTTACGCCGGAGCCTTCCCCGGCCCGCGCGAGTGAGGCTACAATGCAACATCCCGCCGTCGAGCCCTGCGGCCGTCCGCTGCTCGACTCCCGCCTGTGGAGTTCTCGGAGATGACGCACCCCTGCCCGGTTCGTGTTCCTCTTGCGCGCGCGATCGCGATCGTGGCGGCCGGCCTCGTCGCCGCGGCCTGTCGATCCGAGGCACCCGGCGGCGCGGGCCCCGGTCCCGGAGGCGGCATGCCGGCGATGCCGGTGGAGGTCCGGCCGATGGCGGCCACGCGCGTCGAGCACACGAGCGAGTTCATCGGCATCGTGAAGTCGAGACGGTCAGTCACCGTGCAGCCGCAGGTCGAGGGGTTCCTGACGCGGATCGTCGTCACGTCGGGCACTCAAGTGCGCGCCGGGGCGGTGCTGATGGAGATCGACGCGGGTCGTCAGGAGGCCGCCGTCGCCACCCTCGAAGCGCAGCGCGCGGCGCGGGAGGCCGACCTCGCGTATTGGCGCCAGCAGACGGCGCGGCTCTCGACCTTGCTCGACGCCGGGGCCGTGAGCCGTCAGGACGTGGACCAGGCCGAGGCCACGCTGAAGGCGGGGGAGGCGCAGCTCGCCGCGCTGGACCAGCAGATTCGCGAGCAGCGGGTCGAGCTCGGCTACCACCGCGTGCTGGCGCCGGTCGCCGGCGTCGTCGGGGACATTCCCGTGCGCACGGGCGACCGTGTCACGCGCTCCACCGTGCTGACCACGATCGACGACAACCAGGGACTCGAGGTGTACGTTCAGGTGCCGGTCCAGCAGGCGCCGGACCTGCGGCTGGGCCTGCCGGTCCGCCTCGTGGACACCGCGGGTGCCGTCGTCCGCGAGGCAGCCATCACATTCGTGGCGCCGTCGGTCGACCCGGCCACCCAGTCCGTCCTGGCCAAGGCCGCGCTCGACAGGCCCGGCGGCCTGCGCAACGACCAGTACGTCCGCGCCCGCATCGTGTGGCGGTCGGACGAGGCCCTCACCGTGCCCCTCGTGGCCGTGACCCGGGTGAACGGCCAGTTCTTCGCGTTCGTGGCGGAGCAGGACGGCCAGGCCACCGTGGCGCGCCAGCGTGCCCTCGGGCTCGGGCCGCTGGTCGGCAACGACTACGTCGTGGAGCGTGGTCTCACCGCAGGAGAGCGCCTGATCGTGTCCGGGGTCCAGAAGATCGGCGACGGCATGCCCGTGGCCCCACGCGAGGCCGGCGCGGCGGCCGAGGCGCCGCCGGCGGCCGGAGGGCGGTAGGGTCACATGCGAACCGAGCTCTTCATCGGCAGGCCCATCCTCTCGTCCGTGCTGGCGCTGGTGGTGGTCATCGCCGGCGCGATCGCGATTCCGACGCTGCCCATCGCGCGGTACCCCGACCTGGCGCCGCCGTCGGTGACCGTGCTGGCCATCTACACCGGCGCCAACGCACAGGCGGTCGAATCGGCGGTGACCACGCCGCTCGAACAGGCCATCAACGGCGTCGAGGGCCTGGCCTACCTGCAGTCGTCGAGCACCAACAGCGGCGTGTGCACCCTCACGGCCGTCTTCGACATCGGACGCAACCCGGACCTCGCGGCCATCGACGTCCAGAACCGCGTCAACCAGGCGCTGGGTCGCATGCCCGCCGACGTGCGCACCAACGGGATCACGGTGACCAAGAACACGGCGGGCTTCATGGGGGGCCTGGGCTTCTTCTCCCAGGGCAACCGTTACGACTCGCAGTTCATCTCGAACTATCTCGATCGCTACGTCCGCGACGCCGTGAAGCGGGTGCCCGGCGTCGGCGACGTCATCATCTTCGGCGAGCGCCGCTACGCGATGCGCCTCTGGCTGGACCCCGGACGGCTCGCTGCCAGGGGCCTCACCGCGGGAGACGTCGTGGGTGCCCTGCGTGAGCAGAACGTCCAGGTCGCCGCGGGCGCGCTCGGCGACGCCCCGGCCTCGGCCGATCAGATGTTCAACCTGAGCGTCCGGGCCCAGGGCCGACTGGCGGAAGCGTCGGAGTTCGCCGACGTGGTCGTGGCGACCGGGAAGGACGGGGCGCTCGTGCGCGTCGCCGACATCGGGCGCGTCGAGCTCGGCGCCGAGAACTACACGTCGAACCTCCGCTTCCTCGGACTCGAGGCATCCGGCATGGGCATCGCCCTCCTGCCGACGGCCAATGCCATCGCGGTCTTCGACGGCGTGATGGCCGAGATGCGGCGCATCGAGCGGAACTTCCCGCCCGGACTCGAGTGGCGGCTCGCGTTCGACAACGTGGTGGTCGTGCGCGAGTCGATCGTGGAAGTGCTCAAGACGCTCGCCGAGGCCCTGGGCCTGGTCGTGCTCGTGATGTTCCTGTTCCTGCAGAACTGGCGGAGCACGATCATCCCGGCGCTCACGATTCCCGTGTCGCTCGTCGGCACGTTCGCGTTCGTCAAGCTCTTCGGCTTCTCGATCAACACGCTGACGCTCTTCGGCATCGTGCTCGCCATCGGGATCGTCGTCGACGACGCGATCGTGGTCGTCGAGAACATCGAGCGGCACATGCGGGAGTACGGCAAGAAGGCCTTTCCGGCGGCCGTGGACGCGATGCGGGAGGTGTTGAGCGCGGTCGTCGTCATCGGCATCGTGCTCGTCGCCGTCTTCGTGCCGGTCGCGTTCTTCCCCGGCACCACCGGCCGCCTGTACCAGCAGTTCTCGCTGACGATCGCCTTCGCCGTCGTCCTCTCCGTGTTCAACGCCGTCACGCTCACGCCCGCCCTGGCCGCGCTGCTCCTGGACAAGGAATCGCACTCCCACGGCGTCTTCTTCAGCGCCGTGAACCGCCTGATCGAGGCGGGCACGTCCGCGTACGTCGCGACGGTCCGCTGGGCGCTCGGCTGGAAGTGGGTGATGCTGGTGGTCTTCGTCCTGGGCCTCTGGGCCACCTGGGGGGTGTCGCGCATGGTCCCCACGGCCTTCGTGCCGGAGGAGGACGAGGGCTACTTCATCACGATCGTCCAGGCCCCGCCGGGCGCGTCACTGGAGTACACGGACGCCGTGGCGAAGCAGGCCGAAGCGATCCTCTACAAGGATCCGGACATCGCCGCGGCCTTCTCGGTCATGGGGTTCAGCTTCAGCGGGGCCGCGCCGAACAACGGGCTCATCTTCACGGCGCTCAAGAGCTATGAGGAGCGCCGCCGTCCGGATCAGTCGCTGGCCGCCGTCCTGAACCGCGTGCGCGGGCCGCTCTTCGGGCTGACCGGGGCGATCGTCGTCCCCTTCGCGCCGCCCGCCATCCAGGGGCTGTCGGTGTTCGGCGGCTTCCAGTTCGAGGTGCTCGACCAGACGGGCGGCGACATCGCCGGACTGGCCAACGCGACGCAGGCGCTGGTCGCGCAGGGCAACCAGTCGGGCCAGGTCACGGGGCTCTTCACGAGCTTCCGGGCCGACGACCCGCAGCTGCGGGTCGACATCGATCGGGACCGCGCCCGGGCGCTCGGCCTGCCGCTGCGCGAGGTGACCGACGCACTGCAGATCTTCCTGGGCTCGCAGTACGTCAACGACTTCGACTTCAACAGCCGCGCGTACCGCGTGTTCGCGCAGGCCGACCAGCGGTTCCGGGCCTCGCCGGACAACCTGAAGCAGCTGTATGCGCGCACCTCCACCGGGCGGATGGTGTCGCTCGACTCGGTCGTCCGCGTCAGCGAGACGACGGCGCCGCAGGTGATCAGCCACTTCAACCTGTTCCGTTCGGCCGAGATCACGGGCGCGGCGGCGCCCGGGCGCAGTTCCGGCGAGGCGATGGACGCGATGGGCACGATCGCGCGGTCCGCCCTGCCTCCAGGGTACGACTTCGCCTGGGCCGGGCAGTCCCTCGAGGAAATCAAGGCCGGATCACAGGCGACCTACATCTTCGCGCTGAGCGTCCTGCTCGTGTACCTCGTGCTCGCCGCGCAGTACGAGAGCTGGGTGCTGCCGGTCATCATCCTCCTGGGCGTGCCGCTGGCCGTGCTCGGCGGCCTCGGGGCGCAGTGGGCGCGCGGCCTCGCCAACGACGTCTTCTGCCAGGTCGGCCTCGTGTTGCTCGTGGGCCTGGCGGCGAAGAACGCGATCCTGATCGTCGAGTTCGCCGAGCAGCTCCGCAGCCAGGGCTCGTCGGTGGTGGAGGCCGCCGTGGAGGCCGCCCGCATCCGCCTGCGGCCGATCCTCATGACCTCGATGGCGTTCATCCTCGGCGTGCTGCCGCTGGCCTACGCCACGGGCGCCGGCGCGGGGGCCAGGAACTCGGTCGGCACGACCGTCGCGGGCGGGATGCTCGCCTCGACGTTCCTGTCGATCGTGTTCATCCCCGTGCTCTACGTGATCATCCGGACGGCGGTGCCTGGCCCGCCGGCGGGCGCCGACGCAGCGACGGAGGTGGCGCATGGCTAGCCCGCGCGGGATCCCCTGGCTGTGCCTGCTGATCGTGACGGCGGCGGGCGCCGGGGCGGCATCGGGCCAGACGCCGCCGCTCGAGGTCGTCACCTTCGACGAGGCGGTGTCGCGCGCCATCGCCGCGAACCCGTCGGTCGATCGCGCGGCGACCGCGGTGCTCGGGGCCGAGGCCCTGCTGGCGCAGGCCAGGGCCGCTATCCGGCCCACGGCCGGCGCCTCGCTCGTCACCACGGTGCTCGACGATGCCCGCGGGTTCGGCGGCAACGTCGTCCAACCGCGCACGCAGTGGGTGCTCGGCGGGTCGGCTCAGATGCCGCTGCTCGCCTCCGCACAATGGGCGGCGCGCGTCCAGGCGGCGGACCAGGTTGCCGTCGCGAACGTGGCGGTCCAGGACGTGCGCCGCCAGGTGGCCGTCGCGGCGGGCGAGGCGTACCTGGCCGTCATCGCCCGCAGGCGGCAGCTCGAGGTGAGCCTCCGCGCGCGCGACACCGCGCGCGCGCAGCTCGACTACGCGACCGCGCGCCGGGAAGCCGGCGTCAGCAGCCGGCTGAACGAACTGCGCGCGGCCCAGGAACTCGCGGTGGACGAGGGACTGGTGGAGCGCGGGGCGCTGGCGGTACGCCTGGCGCAGGAGGCGCTGGGGCTGCTCCTCGCGTCCGATCGCGCCGTCGACGCCGGCGCAGCGCCTGCGTTCGAGACGCCGGCCGGCGACGGCGAGTCGTGGCTCACGTCCCGCACGGACATCCGGCTGTTCGACGCCAGGGTCGATGCGGCCGGCCGCGTCGTGGCCGACAGCTGGCGCGACTGGGTCCCGTCGGTCCGCGGCGCGTTCGAGCCGCAGTACGTCACGCCCTCCGGGCTCTTCCAGCCCTCCGGCACCTGGCGGGCCGTCGTGACCACCACGGTGCCGCTCTTCGACAGCGGACAGCGGCGCGCGGTCAAGGCGCGGCGCCAGGCCGATCTCGACCTGCTCCGGGTCGATCGGCGTGACGCGGAGCTGCGCGCACGGTCCGAGGTTCGCACCGCCCGCGCCGCGATCGAGGGAGAAACTCGCGCGCTGGACCGCGCGCGCGAGGCAGCCGGGCATGCCGGCGAGGTTCTGCGCATCACCGACGTGGCGTTCCGGGCAGGCGCCACCACCAACCTCGAACTCGTCGACGCGCAGCGCGGCTCGCGCGACGCGGAGTCCGCCGTGGCAGACGCGGAGGATCGTGTCCGTGCGGCGCAGCTCGCCTTGCTGGTGGCCCTGGGGCGCTTCCCGGGGTGAGCGGCTCCGCGCTGGTCGCGGGCCGGCCGCAGGCGTAGACTGGCGTCATGTCAGCGCGGCGGCGCCGCGGGCCCATGGTCTGGTTGGCAATGCTCGCCGGCTGGATGGCCGTCCACAGCCTCGAGCTCGGGCGTGACCCGGCCGAAATCGTCTCGTACGCCGAGGCCTTCGACCTGCGCGCGCTCGACGTGTCCGGCCGCCGGTATCCCATCGCCACCTTCGACGGGCTGCGCTGGCTGGCGGCGAGCCCGCGCGCGCTCGTCGGCCCGCCGGCCGGAGAGCCGCCCGCCATCGTCGGACTCGAGACCACCGACGGCGTCCCGGTCACGACACTCAGAGTGTTCGCCGTGAGCGGCGAGGCGTGGGCCTGGGCGCGTCGGACGATCGAGTCGCTCGCGGTCCGCGCGGCGCACCTGGGCGACCGCCGGCTCACCGAGGTGTCGATGTACGTCCCGGCCGGCGCCGGCGGGTATCCCGTGTTCGTCGACATGGTGGTCCGGACGCCCGAGCCGTCGTTCCGGGGGGCGGTCGTCGGCGGCTGGGTCCTGGCGGTCGACGGCGGCGAGCCGGTCGTGCTCGGCGCACGGACGACCACCTTCGCCAGTTACGACGCGCTGGTCGCGGCGCCCCGCCGACACCCGCTCGGGGTCGCCGTGGCCGGTCGCGGCGGCGATCAGACGTGGGTGATGTACCGGCGCGACGTGAAGGGCGACGCGTTCGAACTCGCGGGCGTCGGGCGACGGGGCATCGTCGAACACCCGCCGATTCCGCGCGGGCCGTCGTAGGCGGCCGCTATTGCACGAGCAGCAGCTCGATGTCGAAGACCAGCGTGGCGTTGCCCGGGATCGAGCCGTTGCCCGACTGACCGTACGCCAGCTCGGGGGGAATGACGAGCCGCCGCTGGCCGCCCACTCGCATGCCGGCCACGCCGCGATCCCAGCCCGCGATGACCTGGTTGCCGCCCAGCAGGAACACGAACGGCGTGCGGCCGATGCTCGTGTCGAACTGCGCCCCCTTGTTGTCAGTGCCCGTCGCCGAGTAGAGCCAGCCGGTGTAGTTCACGGTGACCCGCTGGCCGTTCTGGGCCGTCGCGCCCGTGCCGACGCGCAGGTCGGTGGACGTGAACGGCACGTTGGCCGACGTGACGGTGGACGGCGACGTGCCGTTGTCACCGCCGCACGCGGCGGCGACGCAGAGGACGGGCAGGACCAGCAGGAATCGTCGGAGCATCGGACTCTCGCAACAGGCGCGCTTCAGTATACCGGCGGGAGCTCGTCCGGCGCGGGGGGCGGACACAGCCAGATCCCGGGCACGAGCTGTTCGCCGCCCGGGCATGGCACCGTCCTGAGCATCTGCGCGTGGGCGGCGCGTGCGCGTGCCGCGTATTCGTCGATCCGGTGGATCGAGGTGGAGGCGACGACGACCCGCTCGGCCGACCGGAAGCTCACCAGGTACGCCAGGCGGAACTCGCCCCACAGCTCGCGGATGCCACGCTCCTCCAGGAGCCGCACCAAGGTGCCCCGGTGGTCCGGCCACCGCCCGCTCGAGACCTCGCGCGCAAGCGCCCGGTAGTCGAGGGCGCTGGCCCAGCACCACACGCACACCGCGGCGGCGAGGCCCGCCTGTACCTCCCGGCGCGACCGGCGGAGGCCCGCCAGGATCAGGCCCGTCGGCACCAGCAGCACCAGGAGGTCGTAGCGCAGCGAGTTGTAGCTGATCTGAGAACAGGCGACCAGCCAGTAGGTGAGGACGCACACGAGGCCGGTCAGCGCGAGGAACCACGGCAGCGAGCTGCCCGGGATCGTGCCGCCGGATTCCGGTCCCTCCGCGGGCCGATGGCGCCGCGCCCACGCGGCGGCGAGGGCCGCCGCAGAGAGCGCCAGCACCCACGGGCCGATGGCGGGGTTCCCGTGCCAGATGCCGCTGCTGACGCCGGCTTCCACCGCGGGGGCGGAGCGGCCGCCCATCATCAGGGGCAGGTGCTCGGACAGCAGCAGATCGGCGCGGCTCGCCCACCGCGTCGGATCGAGACAGAACTGGGCCGCGATCGCGTCGCCGCCCGAGATGTCCAGGGCGGCCGGGCGGGCCACCGTGCCGGGCCCGAACATCGCCGCGAAGGGCCTGATCGCGTCGAGGCTCGCCGACACCGCCACGGCGAGGACGCCCGCGATCACCCAACGCTCGCGCACTGCCGGCAGCCGCCATCCGCCGTGAACGATCGTCAGGACCAGGAGGGCCGTCACCGGGAAGGCCGTGATCTCCCGCTGGGCGAGCGTCAGCGCGAGTACGACGCCGAAGAGCCATGGCCGTTCGCGCGTCACCCAGAGCAGCAGCGTGGCGAGCAGCGGCTCCACGTTGCCGCCCATGGCCTCCAGCACCCGCGTGCCGGGGACGAACGGGGGCACGATGAGCGGCAGCGCGCCCGCCAGCGCGACCGCCGGGCGCAGTCCGAGGTCGCGGTGCGCACTCCAGACGAGCAGCAGCACGGCCAGGACGTTCATGGCCACCACCGGGACCTTGAGCGCGGCCTCGGTCGGTCCCAGCAGCCACATCACGGGAACGGCGAGGTAGGCCTCGAGCGCCGGCAGGTAGCTCTGTCCGTAGAAGAAGAGCGGAAACGCGCGCCCCTCGCTGATGTGCTTGGCCATCAGGCCGACGATCGCCTGGTCCGCGTCGAACCGGACGCCCGGCGCCATGAACAACATCCCCCTGGCCGCGACGAGGACCGCCGCCGCCGCCAGGCACCACGCCAACTCCCGTCGATGGGTCATGCGTTCCGTCGTCAGAGACGCCGCCGGACGGCGAACGTGCAGGGGCGCGGACTAGAATACCCGCGGCATGGCCCGGCACACGAGCGACGGGATGCTTGCCGTGCTGGCGGCGGTCGCGGTCGCGGCGGTCGTCGCGGCCTCACCACGTCCGGCCGCGCCGCCGTTTCTCCCGTATGGCGACCAGGCCGGATACGACGCGGCCACGGACGCCGCGCTCGTGGAGGTCGAGCCGGTCGTACACGCGCCGTGGCGCGGGTTGCCCTCGACGCCGGCCTCCGCCGGCGCTGCGGCGGCGGTCGCGTTGGCCTTCTGGGCGGCCTGCCATGTTCTGGGGGCGTCGCGCGCCGCAACAGTCGTGACACTGGCCGCCCTCGTCAGCCGGCCGGGCCTGCGCGCATTGGTCGGGGCGGCGGCCCCCGTCGCGCTGGCTGCGGCCGGCCTCTGGTCGGCCTTCGCCCTGCCGGCCCTCGTCGCGGCGGCGCGCGCCGTCGCGGTCCGCCTGCTCGCGCTGCTCGTGGCCGCGGCGGCGTGGCCACCGATCGCGGTGTTCGTGCCGCTGGGAGCCGCGCGCGGCTGGCCCCGCCCGCACGGCGTGGCCGTCGCGGTGGCGACGCTGGCCGGCGTGGTCGCCGGAGCGTGGGTGTGGGCCGACGCCGCGGCGGCGGCCTCGGCGGCGCCCGTGTCGGTCACTGACGTGTGGCACGTGCTCGTCACGCGGATCCCGCGAGGCACGAGCCCGTACGCGTGGCCGCCGATCACGGCGAGCCGCCTGCCGCTCGCGCTCATGGCCCTGGGACTCGTGGCGTGGTCGGCCGCCTCGTTCCGTGGCTGGAGCGCGTTGGGCGCGGCCGCGGCCGCGGCGGGACTCGCCGCGGCCATGCCGCCTGCCTGGTGGCGGGAGCTTGCGCACGCCGCCTACCTCACCGCATGGCCGCTCGCGGCGCTCGGCCTGACGTGGCTCGCCGGTCGTGCCTCACGCGGCCGGGTCGCCATCACGGCCGTGCTCGGCGCCGCGCTGATCGGCGGCGGGGTGTCCGCGAGCGTCCGCCACATCGAGACGTCGGAGGCGACGCGCTTCGCGGCCGCGTTCGCTGAGTTGGTGCGGGCCACCCGGGGGGAGGCGTCGGATGCCGCGTTCGTCGCCGAAGACGTTCGGGTCGATTCGGCGATCGTCGCGGTGGTGGGCAGCGCGGCGGGCTCGCGCGTCCGGCCCGATCCCGCCGCCGTCGAGGCCCGCGCGGCAACCGCCCGCCGGGTGCTCGCGGGCCCGCAGGGGCGCACCGGTCTCGAACTGTGGGGCATGCGGTTCGTGCAAGCTGCCCTCGTCGATTCCCCGGGGCCCTGGCCACTGGCCGCGCGGACCGGCCGCTTCACGTGCCAGCGGGTGGACGGCACCTGGCGCGAGTTGTCGTCGCTCGAAACCACCGGCCGCCTCGGGGTACACCTGCCCGCGGCCGCTGGCCGCGTCGAGGTCCTGGTGGCCGGCGCCGACCCGTCGGCCGTCGCGGTGACGTTGCCCGACGGACGTCCGCGAGGTCGGGTCGCGCCCGTGCGCGACGTCGCCATCGCTCTGCCGGCGATGGCAACGGCGCGTGGCGGCCCCGGGGCGGTGCCCGTCCGCGCGTCGCTGGACGCCTCTCCCGACCGGGAGACGAGCGCCGTCGTGGCGCTCGGCGGCCGCCTGCCGGCCGCCGCCCGTTTCGTGTCCGCCGACGGCGTGGTCGCGACGGCGACCGTCTGCGCCGCGCCGCTGTCACGCGACGACCCGGTCGGCCCGTCGGGCGACGGGCGCCTGGCGCTGGATGACGCCGCGTACTTCGCGAGCGGCTGGCACGGCGCCGAGGGGCGCGGCCGCGAGGCCTTCCGCTGGACGATGGCGCGGGCCGTGCTGCTCGTGCCGTCGTCTGGCGCGCACGGCGTCCGCATCGAGATCGACGCCCAGCCGGCCGCCGCGCGCCCGGACGCTCCCGTGCAGGTGACGGCGCTCGTGAACGGACGGCCCGCCGCGGAGGTCGCCATGTCGGGCGCCGGCACGTGGTCGTGGACGGTGCCGGCCTCGATCTGGACCGACGGCACCAACGAGATCGTGCTGAACGTCTCCCGGACCAGCCGGCCGTCCGACGACGGCAGCCACGACACCCGCGATCTGGGGCTCAGAGTCGATGACATCAGGGTGTCGCGGGGGAGTGGGCCCCCGTAGGGACCAGGGGCCGGAGGACGGGCCGGATGCAGGCCCAGCACGATCCCACCCCGGGGCAACGCGTCGGGCCATGCGCGGAAACACGTGGGGCGGAGAGTTGCCTCTCCGCCCCATCTCGTCGCTCCGTTCGGATCGAGCCGCGAGCCCTGGCCGCGCCGTCCCCTACTTGATGAAGAGCATCTCCCTGTACGTGGGGAGCGGCCACGTGGCGTGCGGCATCATCAGCTCGAGCTGATCGCCGAGATCCCGCAGACGGCCCATCGCCGGCACGACCTTGTCGCGCATGTACTTCGCGTGCTTCTCGGTCGAGGTCGCGGCGTGGTCGAGCGCCGCCTCGAGCGCCGCCGTCTGCGCCCGGAAGAGATCGATCGTCCTGACGAGCTTCGCGAGGACCTTCTTGCCCTCCCGGCTCGTGCTGCCCGCCTGACGCGCCGCCGTCACGCTGGCGCCCACGGCGCGCTGGTACTCGAACGCCGCCGGCAGGATGTACCGGTTGGCCATCAGCGTCATCAGCTGGGCCTCGATGTTGATGGTCTTGTTGTAGGTCTCGACGTTGACCTCGTAGCGCGCGTGCAGCTCCCGCTCGGTGAGCACCTTGAACTTCTCGAAGGTCTTTGCGACGAGCGGCGTCACGAGTTCGGGCAGCGCGTCCACGGTATTGCGGTGGTTCAGCAGGCCGCGCTTGCCGGCCTCCTTCTGCCACTCCTGGGAGTAGCCGTTGCCGTTGAAGATGATGCGCTTGTGCTTCTTGATCGTGGCCTTGAGGAGCGCGGCCACGGCCGTCTCGAGCGACTCGCCCTTGCCGAGGGCCGCCTCGAGCTGCCCGCACATGACGTCGAGCGACTCGGCCACCGCGACGTTGAGGCAGGTGGACGGGAAGGCGACGCTTTGGTTCGACGACACCGCCCGGAACTCGAACTTGTTGCCCGTGAAGGCGAACGGCGACGTGCGGTTGCGATCCCCGGCGTCGCGCGGCAGCTTCGGCAGCACCGACACCCCGATGTCGAGAACGCCGCCGGCCTTCGTGGACTTCGCGCCGCCCTTCTCGACCTGCTCGAAGATGTCCGTGAGCATGTCGCCGAGGAAGATGGAAAGAATGGCCGGCGGAGCCTCGTTGGCGCCGAGCCGGTGATCGTTGCCGGCGCTGGCGATGCTCATCCGCAGCAGGCCCTGGAAGGTGTCCACCGCGCGGATCACGGCCGCGCAGAAGAACAGGAACTGCATGTTGTCGTGCGGCGTGTCCCCCGGGTTCAGCAGGTTGTTCCCGAAATCGTCGCCCATGCTCCAGTTGACGTGCTTGCCGGATCCGTTGACGCCCGCGAACGGCTTCTCGTGCGTCAGGCACGCGAGGCCGTACTTCGGCGCGATGCGCTTGAGCGTCTCCATCGTCATCATCTGGTGATCGGTGGCGACGTTCGCGCTCTCGAAGATCGGCGCCAGCTCGTACTGCGACGGCGCGACTTCGTTGTGGCGCGTCTTGATCGGGACGCCCACCTTGTACAGCTCGGTCTCGCACTCGGCCATGAAGGCCAGCACGCGCTCCGGGATCGACCCGAAGTACTGATCCTCGAGCTCCTGGCCCTTCGGCGGGCGGGCGCCGAAGAGCGTGCGCCCCGCGTTGATGAGGTCGGGCCGGTTGTAATAGAAGTGCCGGTCGATCAGGAAATACTCCTGCTCGGGGCCACAGGTGGCGGTGACGCGCGTGGCCGGTACCCCGAAGAGGTTCAGGGCCCGGACGGCCTGCGCCGAGAGCGCTTCCATCGAGCGCAGGAGCGGCGTCTTCTTGTCGAGCGCCTCGCCGGTCCAGCTGACGAACGCGGTCGGGATGACGAGCGTGGCCGAGTTGCCGGCCACGAACAGCCACGGCGGGCTCGTCGGATCCCACGCGGTGTAGCCGCGGGCCTCGAAGGTGCTGCGCATACCGCCCGACGGGAAGCTCGACGCGTCGGGTTCGCCCTTCACGAGCTCCTTGCCGCTGAACTCGGCAATCGAGTGGCCGTCCTTGGTGGGCGAGAAGAACGCGTCGTGCTTCTCGGCCGTGATGCCCGTCATGGGCTGGAACCAGTGCGTGTAGTGCGAGGCGCCGTGCTCGACGGCCCAGTCCTTCAGCGCCGAGGCCACCGCGTCGGCCGTGGACATCTCGAGCGGCGTTCCCCTGGTGACCGTGGCCCGGAGCGCCTGGAAGACCGCCTTGGGCAGGCGGGCCTGCTGGACCGCCTCGTTGAAGACGAGCGAGCCGTAGATGTCGGCCACGCGGGCAGGGGGCTGGTTGGCTCGACCTTCATGCATGGCCCATCGGCGCATGTGGTCAACGGCGGCGCTCAGCGTCTCGGATCCCATGGATATCTGGCTCCTGTCGGAAGTAGGTGCGATGGCGACGCATTATGTCCCGCTGAATCTGCGTTCGCAACAGTAAAACGCACACGAACTGTCGAAACTCGACATGCAAGTGCAATTCGAGCGCAGTATTTCAGTCAATAACAAAAATGTAAGTTCGCTGGGTGCCGCGTCGACGGGTGGACGAGGCCAGACAACGGGGAACGACGAGCGGCAACGACGTGCCTGACCCTCCGGCGGGCCCGTCCAGGCGTGGGCGGAGGACGCGGGAGGTCGCGTCCGGCTGATCGTGCGGGGTTCCGCCCGGAATTGGGCTGTTAGAGCGGGGGCACGACGCGCCGGAGCGCGCAGTCGGCCTGGGGGGCGGGGTAGGACGTCCCGGTGGCGGCGGCATAGGCCAGGTCGGCCAGCAGCGCATACCCGCGGTCGTTCGGGTGGAACCCGTCGCCCGAGAAATTGGCCGGGTCCAGCACCCGCGCGTCGCACAGCAGATCCACGACGTGCACGCCGGGGCCGGCCAGCGCGTTCGCGCGCTCGCTGAGGCCGACCGCGATGCGCTGCAGGATCTGGCGTTCGAACTGGGTGTTGCGCGCGACGTACGGCGCGCCGGCCAGATTGGGCAGGTTGAGCAGCACGATCCGCGGGTTGGACGCCCGCGCCCGGATCTGCGACAGGAGCGCGGCGTAGTCGTCGCCCCACTGCCGGACCTGCTGGTCGATGTAGGCGCGGAAGTCGTCGCCGCCAATCTGGTTCCGCACGGCCGTGGCGATCGTGTTCGCGTCGTTCCCGCCGGCGAAGACCGTGACGATCGTGCTGTCGCGGGCCGTGAACGGCGCCTGGTTCGTCAGGAAGTTGCCCAGGTGATCCCGGCCGACGCGCTGGCCGAGGGCCACGATCGTGGGACTCAGGACCGCGCTCGGCACGCTGAGGTTCGTCAGCTTGGCCTCGCCGTCCTGTTGCAGCCGGCGGTGCAGCCGCTGCACCCACCCCATCCCGTCGTTGCAGGGCACGAACGGCACGCACACGACGCTGCTGCCCACGCCCGCGCCGTCGCTCGCGCCGATGGCCGTGTAACTGACGGTCCCGGTGGGCGTCGGTCCGGTGGGGGAGTCCTTGGACGCCTTGCTGCACGCCGCCATGCCGACGGTGAGGACGCAGGCAGCCAGAAGGATCGCGCGGCGCATGGCGGAAAGTCCGTGCAAGGTTGATGCCCCCGAAGGCGAGGGCGCCCTCCATGTCTTCTCGGCCTGCCGGCCGGCCGCCATTACAATGCGCTGACGAGTTCGGCCGACCCGATGACGGACCTCGCCACCCGCCCGTGGACCCGGTTCTATGCCCCGGAGACCGCACCCGATCTGCCGCCGCCGGCCTGGCCGACGGTGGCGGCCCTGGTGCGGGACGCCGCGGCCCGCCATGCGTCGCGGGAGGCGTTCACGCTGCTCCTGCCCGACGGCACCCGCGGATCACTGACCTTCGCCCAGGCGGACCGCCTGTCCGACGCCTTCGCGGTGTACCTGCGGGAGGTGGCGGGCTTCTCGGCCGGCGATCGGCTGGCCGTCCAGATGCCGAACTGCCTGGCCTATCCGATCGTCGTCTTCGGCGCCTTGAAGGCCTGGCTCGTCATGGTCAATACGAACCCGCTCTACACCGCGCCCGAGATGGAGCACCAGTTCGCCGACAGCGGCGCGACCGGGCTCGTGGTGATCGACCTGTTCGCCGATCGCGTGGCGCAGGTGCTGCCCAGGACGGGCATCAAGACCGTGGTCGTGGTGACGGTGGCCGACCTGTTGCCACTCCTCAAGCGGACGGTCGTCAGGGCGGTGCAGCGGTACGTGAAAAAACAGGTGCCGCCTGCAACGTTCCCATACACGACCTTTCATGCGGCACTGGCGGCGGGACGGCGGCGCCTCTTCGCGGGGGCGGATCCGCGCCTGTATCTCGCCGGCGCGTCGAGCGACCGCGTCGCGACGCTCCAGTACACGGGCGGCACCACCGGCGTGAGCAAGGGCGCGATGCTCACCGAGGCCAACCTCGTTGCGAACATCACGCAGTCGATCGAGGTGTGGAAGCCCGGCGTCGTCGAAGGCCAGGAGACGGTGGTGACGGCGCTGCCGCTGTACCACATCTTCGCGTTCACGGCGAACCTCATGGTGTTCTTCGCGTTCGGGGGACGGAACATCCTCATCCCCAGTCCCCGGCCCCTCGCCAACCTGAAGCAGGCGCTCACCAGCGAGGGCGCCACGTGGTTCACGGGCGTCAACACGCTCTTTGCGGGCCTGATGCACGAGCCCTGGTTCCGCGAGCACGCCGACTTCAGCCTGAAGGGCACGGTGGCCGGCGGCATGGCGCTCGTGCCGGCCGTCGCGGACCGCTGGGAGGCGATGACGCGCACGCCCATCTACCAGGGGTACGGCCTGACCGAGACCTCGCCGGTCGTGTCCCTCGTGCCGTTCCATCGCAACAAGCGGGACTCGATCGGCGCGCCGGTGCCCGGCACCGACATCCGGATCGTGGATCCCGACGGCCACGACGTCCCCGACGGGCAGCCGGGCGAACTGCTGGTGAAGGGACCGCAGGTGATGGCCGGCTACTGGCAGCGGCCCGACGAGACGGCGCGCGTGCTCCGCGGCGGCTGGCTCGCCACCGGCGACATCGCCACCGTGGACGAGGACGGCTACGTGTACATCGTGGACCGCAAGAAGGACATGATCCTCGTGAGCGGCTTCAACGTGTATCCGAACGAGGTCGAGGCCGTGATCGCGGCGCATCCGGGCGTCGCAGAGGTGGCCGTCATCGGCGCGCCCGACCCGGCGAGCGGCGAGACGGTCTGCGCGTTCGTCGTCAGGCGCGACCAAGCCCTCACCGAGGAGGCGCTGCGCGAACACTGCCGGCAGTCGCTGACCGCCTACAAGGTGCCGCGGGTGGTGCGGTTCCGCGACGACCTGCCGAAGTCGCCCGTCGGCAAGGTGCTGCGCAAGGACCTGCGCGACCTCGCCGCCGCGCGCTGACCCGATGGATCCGGTCTGCCACACGCTGACCGGCCTCGCCATGGGACAGGCCGGGCTGAAGCGGCGCACGCCGCTGGCCCTGGTCACGCTGGCGCTCGCCGCCAACGCCCCCGACATCGACGTCGGCGTCTTCGCCACCGACACGCTCGCCGTCTCGTTCCGTCGCGGGTGGACCCACGGGCCGCTGGCGATGGTCGTCCTGCCCGTGGCGCTCGCCGCGATCGTCGCCACCGCCGATCGGCTCGTTCGCCGCCGACGCCGGCCCCATGCTGCGCCCGCGGTGCCCGCCCAGCTCCTGCTCGTGGCGGCGCTGGGCACATGGTCCCATCCGCTGCTCGACTACTTGAACAGTTACGGCATCCGGCTCCTGATGCCGTTCTCGGCGCGGTGGTTCTACGGTGACGCGCTGTACATCGTCGACCCGTGGCTCTACCTGCTGCTGGGCGGTGGGCTGGTCGCGGCCGCCGTGGCACTCCGCCGGGGCGGCGACGGCCGCCGCGCCGCCCGCGTGGCGCTGGGCGCCGCAGGCCTCTACGTCGCGCTGATGTTCGGCTCGGGGCTCTGGGCGCGGCAGGCGGTGGCCGCCGGGCTGGCGCGGGCGGGCCGGCCGGCCTCCCGGTTCATGGTGACGCCCGTGGCCGTGAACCCGTTCCGGCGGGAGGTGCTCGTCGACCTCGGCGATCGCTACGAGAAGGGGTTCGTCGCGTTCGCGCCGACGCCCGTGTTCAGGCCGGCGGGCTACGGCGTGGACGTCGGGGCCGATCACCCGGCGGCGCGCGCGGCCGCTGCCACCGAGCGCGGGCGCCAGTTCCTGGCCTGGTCGCGCTTTCCGTTCTTCGTCGTCGACACGACGCCGGCCGGGACCGTGGTCACGATCAACGACGCGCGCTACTCGGGCCCGTCCGGAGAGGACGGGTGGGCGGGCGTCCGCATTCCCGTGCCGGCGGGCCGGCCCTGACCGCGGGCCGCGACCTACAATGAGGGCGATGCGTCGCCAGCCGCTGCCGCTCCTCGTCGCCGCGCTGACCCTGGCGCTCGGCGCCACGGCCGGTGCCTGGGGGTTCCCCGCGCACCGCCACGTCGCCGATCGCATGATCGCGCTCCTCCCCGCGCCGCTGCGGCCGCTCTTCGAGGCGCGCCGCGCGTTCATCGTCGAACGATCGATCGATCCCGATCTGTGGCGCAACGTGGGTTGGGAAGACGAGCCGCCGAACCACTTCCTGGATCTGGACTACGACCAGTACGGCGCGTATCCCTTCGAATCGCTGCCGCGCGCCTACGACCAGGCCGTGCAGAAGTTCGGCCGGGCCGTCGTCGATTCCCAGGGCCGCCTCCCGTGGCGCGTCGCCGAGTTCTACGGGCGGCTGGAGCGGGCGTTCCGCTCGCTCGGCCGGCCCTCGCCGTCGCCGTACGTCCTCGACGACATCGCCCTGTACTCGGCGATCCTCGCCCACTACGTCAGCGACGGGCACGTGCCGCTCCACGCCGTGAAGAACTACGACGGCCAGCTGACGGGGCAGCCCGGCGCCCACTCGCGCTTCGAGGCCGAGCTGTTCGAGCGCTACGCGGCGGAGCTCACGGTGGTGCCGGCGCCGCGCCCGCCCGTGCTCGAGCCCCGCGACGAGATGTTCCGCATTCTGCTGGAGAGCAACCGCCTCGCCGATCGGGCCCTCGCCGCCGATCGGGCGGCCGCGGAGGGCCGCGAACTCTACGACGACGGCTTCTTCGCCGCCTTCAAGGCCGGCGCCTTCCCGATACTCGACCAGCGCGTGGCGGACTCGACGGCGGCGACGGCGGCGTTCATCGCCGGCGCGTGGGAGCGCGCCGGCCGGCCGGCGGTGCCGACGTCGCTGCCACGGGCGCCCCGCCGCATCGTGAAGCCGACGGCGCCGCCCGTCCACTGAACCGCCCACGCCGCTGGTGCGTCCTCAGATCATGGACGTCTTCCTCATCCCGATCGCCCGCGATCGGTACGAGCCGTACTTCGAGCCCGAGGACGACGCGGTGCCCGTGGTCGAGGCGGGGCAGGGCTGGTTCGCGCGCCTGCGCCGTCGCTTCGCCGAGATGCTCCGCGAAGCCGAGGCCGAGCGGCACCGGCGGCACGCCGGCACGTCGCCGCCACCCGCGGGCCTCGGCGCGCGGTTCCGGCGGACCGTCATGCGATGGATCGTCGAGCGCGCCGCCGAGCAGCGGCTCCTCTGGCACCTTCGAACGGCGACCGCCGCCCGCCTGCACGCGCCCGACGACCTCGCCGACGCCGACGCGCTCAGGGTGCTCCACAGCGGCATGCGCCGCGACATGGAGCGCCATCGCCGCTGGTTCGCCGTCCACCTCGTCGGCCTGTTGGGGTCGCTCGCGCTCGTGCTGATTCCAGGACCGAACCTCGTCGGCTATCTCCTGACGTTCACCACGGTCGGCCACCTGCTCGCGTGGCGAGGCGCCTCCCAGGGACTGGCCCGGGTCGCCTGGACCGTCGTGCCCAATGCCACGCTTCGCGAGTTGCGGGAGGTGGAGGCCTCGCCATCGCCTGAACGCGAGTCCCGCGTGCGCGAGGTCGCCGATCGGCTCGGGCTCAGGCACTTGAGCGCCTTCGTCGCGCGCCTGGCCGTTCCACCCGCGTGATAGGCTTCGGCCCGTGACGCTCCGCGAGCTGGCCGGCCGGATCGGCGCGCGTCTCGAAGGCGACGGCGACGCCGACGTGGTCCGTGTGGCCGGCCTCGACACCGCCGGTCCCGGCGACGTGACGTTCCTCGCGAGCGCCGCCTACCGCGCGGCCGTCGCCTCCACCAAGGCCACGGCCGTCATCACCGGCGCACACGGCCCCGACGCGCCATGCGCCGTGCTGCGCGTCGCCGATCCGTATCTCGCCTTCGCGCTCGCCGCGCAGGTCCTGGCTCCGCCCTCGGTGCTGCCGGTAGGCGTGCACCCGACGGCCGTCGTCGGTGCGGGGGTGGTCCTCGGCGAGGACGTCGGGCTCGGCCCGTACGCCGTCATCGGCCCCGGCGCCCGGGTGGGCGCCCGCACCGTCGTCGACGCGCACGCCGTCATCGGCGCCGGCGCCGAGATCGGCCCGGATTGCGTCATCCACGCCCACGTCTCGATCCGCGAGCGCTGCCGCCTCGGCGCCCGGGTGGTGGTGCAGAACGGCGCCGTCATCGGCGCCGACGGGTTCGGATTCGCCCGCCGGCCCGACGGCACGCACGAGAAGATCCCGCAGACGGCGCCGGTCGTGATCGAGGACGACGTGGAGATCGGCGCCAACACGACCGTCGATCGTCCGGCCGTCGGGGAGACGCGGATCAAGGCGGGCGCCAAGATCGACAACCTCGTGCAGGTGGCGCACGGTGTCGTCATCGGCGCCAGGACCCTGCTCGCGGCGCAGGTCGGCATCGCCGGCAGCACGACCGTGGGAGACGACGTGATCCTTGGCGGTCAGGTTGGGGTGGCCGGCCACATCGAGATCGGCGCCGGCGTGAAGGCCACGGGACAGACGGGCATCACGAATTCCATCCCACCGGGGCTCTTCGTCTCCGGCCTGCCCGCCATCGACAATCGCGAGTGGCGCAAGGCCTCCATCCTGGTGGGCCGGCTCCCCGAGCTCAGGCGTCAGTTGCTCGAGCTCGAGCGTCGCCTGGCCGCCCTCGAGCATCCGGCCGGGGCGCCCGACACCCCCGTGCCATAATCGTTCTACCCGTATGAAGAGCCTCGTCTCGCGCGTCGTCCCGGTCCTCAGGCGCCGCGCGCTCGCGGCCATTGTCGTCGCCTTCGCCGCGGGCGCCGCCTGGTGGGCGCCGCTCGACGCGGCCGTCGCGCCGCCGAAGCTGCAGTACCAGCGGTTCACGCTGCCGAACGGCCTCACGGTGATCTTCCACACCGATCGCTCGACGCCGATCGCCCACGTCCAGATCTGGTACCACGTCGGCTCGAAGAACGAGCGGCCCGGCCGGACCGGCTTCGCCCACCTCTTCGAGCACATGATGTTCAAGGGCTCGAAGAACGTGGAGCCCGAGCAGCACACGTCGATCGTCTCGTCGGTGGGGGGACGGGCCAACGCGTACACGAACGAGGACACGACGGTCTACTGGAACACCGTCCCCTCGCAGTACCTGCCGCTCGTGCTGTGGATGGAGGCGGATCGCCTCGGCTCGCTCCGCATCGACGAGCAGACCTTCGTCAGCGAACGCGAGGTCGTCAAGGAGGAACGGCGGATGCGCGTGGACAACCAGCCGTTCGGCAACCTGAACGAGCTGCTCTACGCCCATGCCTTCACCACCCACCCCTACAAGAACCCCGTGATCGGCAGCATGGCCGATCTGGACGCGGCGACCATCGAGGACGTCCGGGCCTTCTTCGACACGTTCTACATTCCGGCCAATGCGACGCTGGTGGTCGCCGGCGACTTCGACGTCGCCGAGACGACGGACCTCATCACGCGCTACTTCGGCCGCATCCCGGCCGGGGCGGGGAAGGTCCCGCGCGACATCGCGATGGAGCCGGCGCCGGTGAAGGAAACACGGGTGACGCTGCAGGAGAACTGGCCCCTGCCGGCGGTCGTCGTGGCCCACCACATCACCTACGACGGCCACCCCGACTCGTACCCGCTGCACGTACTGGCGAAGATTCTGAGCGACGGCGACAGCTCGCGCATCCACCGGAGCCTGGTCTACGAGAAGCGGCTGGCGGTCGCGGCCTTCGGCAGCGCGAACCTGATCGAGCACCCCAACCTCTTCTACACGGTCGCGCTCGTCGCGCCGGGACAGTCGCCCGACGCGGTGGAGCAAGCCCTGATCGCCGAGCTGGACAAGGTGGCGGCGGAGGGGGTCACGGACCGGGAGCTCCAGCGCGCCAAGAACCAGTTCGCCCGCGACTACATCCTCATGCGGGAGACCGTGCAGAACAAGGCCCAGGTCCTGGCGCACGCCGAAGTGCTGCACGCCGACCTGACGACGGCCGACGGCGAATTCCAGATCTTCCAGAACATGTCCAAGACCGACGTCCAACGGGTGGCCAAGACCTACTTCACGCCCGCCTCCCGCGTGGTCCTGCACGTCATGCCCAAGAACGGGGGCACCCGCCCATGAGCCGCCGCGCTTTCCACGTCGTGCAGTCGTCGCTCGTCGTCTCGATCGCCATTCTCGTCGGCTCGGTGGCGGTGTCGGCCGGTCAGGCGCCGCGCCCGGCCGATGCCCTCCGCTGGCCCTCGGAGCGGCCGCCTCGTCCGCTCGCCGCCAAGCCGGTCAAGTTCCCGCCCTACGAGATCCGCACGCTGGCCAACGGGCTCCAGGTGGTGCTGGTCAGCCAGGACGAACAGCCGATCGTCAGCGCCCGGATGCTGGTCCGCGCCGGGGCCGCGCAGGATCCCAAGGGCAAGGAGGGCCTGGCGATGCTCGCCGCCGCGCTCCTCGACCAGGGGACCGCCACGCGGTCGGCTGCACAGATCGCCGAAGAGATCGACTTCATGGGCGGCATCCTCGGCACCGGCGCCGGCAGCGATCTCACCAACGTCTACACGGTGAGCATGAAGGACGGCCTCGGCCAGGCGCTGGACCTCATGGCCGACGTGGTGCTGCACCCCGCGTTCGCCGACTCGGAGATCGAGCGCCAGCGCGCGCAGGCGATGTCGTCGCTGGCGGTGGCGGCCGACGACCCCGACACCGTCGCGTCCCAGGTCATCGAGCGGCTGGTCTTCGGCTTCCACCCCTACGGCATGCCGTCGGGCGGCACCGGGGAGTCGCTGGCCGCGCTCACCCGCGCGGACTTCGTGGCCTTCCACACGACGTGGTTCCTGCCGAACAACGCCCTCATCGCCATCGTCGGCGACGTGACGCCGGACGAGGGCTATCGCCAAGTGGAGCGCGTGTTCGGCGGGTGGGCGAAGGGCGCCGTGCCCGCCGTCGCGCCCGTGGATCCGCCGCCGCCCGTGAAGCGCGTCGTCGTCATCGACAAGCCGGGCGCCGTGCAGACCGAGATCCGCGCCGGGCACGTCCTCTTCGCGCGCAAGCACCCGGATCACCTGGTCATGGATCAGGTCGTGAAGATTCTCGGCGGCGAGGGTGGGAACCGGCTGCAGCAGGTCCTGCGCTCGCAGAAGGCGCTCACCTACGGCGCCTCCGCCGACCTGGACGCCTACAAGCAGACGGGCGCCGTCATCGCCGAGACCGACACGCGCACCGAGGCGACCGTCGAGGCCGTGCGGACCGTCGTGGACGAGTTCTACCGGCTGCAGCGCGAGCGCGTCTACGAGGGCGAGCTGCACGGAGCGCAGGACTTCCTGGCCGGCAGCTTCCCGCTCTCGATCGAGGAACCGGACGCCATCGCCAGCCGCGTCCTCAATCAGCTCTTCTACGAACTGCCGCTGGACGACCTGCCGGCCTACCCCGAGCGGGTCCGGTCCGTCACCGTGGACGACGTGCAGCGCGTGGCCAAGGCGTGGTTGAAGCCGAGCCAGCTGTCCGTCGTGCTCGTGGGCGACGCCGACCGCTTCATCAAGGACCTGGCGGGCGCGGGGTTCACCAGCGTCGAGCGGATTTCCATCGACCAGCTCGACCTGACCGCCGCCGATCTCCGGAAGGCCCGGCCCGGCGCGCGGCCCTGAGCCAGGCCCCGTACGACCCGTGGACCGCATGCTGCGGGTGATGGTCTCGTGCGGCGAGCCGTCCGGCGACACCTATGCCGGGGCCCTCGCCCGTGCGGTGCGTGCGCAGGCCCCCGACACCGACGTCTTCGGTTTCGGGGGGCCCCAGTGCCGGGCCGCAGGCGTGCGGCTCGTGGGCGACTACGCCGGCCTGTCGGTCACGGGTCTGACCGAGGCCGTCCGCGTGCTGCCGGCGTCGTTCGCCATGCTGCGCCGGCTCGCGCGGGCGGCGGCGGAGACGCGGCCGGACGTCCTCGTCGTCGTGGACTATCCCGACTTCAACTTCCGGCTGATGGCGCGGCTGGCCGCCAGCGGCGTGCCGGTCGTCTACTACGTCACGCCCCAGATCTGGGCGTGGCGGGCCGGCCGGATGGCGGCGATGCAGCGGCACGTGACCCTGGCGCTGCCGATCTTTCCCTTCGAAGAGGCCTTGTACCGCGAGGCCGGCGTCCCGGTGCGGTTCCTCGGACATCCGCTGGTGGATGCCGTGCCCGCGCCGCCGGCCGACCCCGTCGAGGCGGTGCGGGCGCAGGGGGCGCTCCGGACGTCGCTGGGACTCGACCCCGCCCGGCCGGTCGTGGCGCTGCTGCCCGGCAGCCGGCACAACGAGATCTCGCGCCTGGTCCCGGTGATCGCGGCGGCCCTGCCGCTCGTCGCCGCGCGGGTGCCCGGCGTCCAGTTCGCCGTGGCCTGCGCGCCGGGCCGCCAGGGCGGCGAGTTCGCCGATCTCACTCGCGCCTGGCCCGGCCTGCCGCTCGTCGTGGATCGCACCGACGACGTGCTCGCGGCCGCCGACGTCGTGGTGACGGCGTCGGGCACCGCCACGGCCCAGACCGCGTTGCACGAACGGCCGATGGTCGTCGTGTACAAGCTGTCGCCGCTCACCTACGCCCTCGGCAAGCCGCTCGTGACCGTCGACACCTACGCGATGGCGAACCTGATCGCGGGCGAGCGGATCGTGCCCGAATTGATCCAGGACGGATGCACGCCGGAGGCGATCGCCGCCGAGACGTCCGGCTTGCTGCTGGATCGTGATCGCTGGACACGAACGCACGCGCGACTCGCCGACACGCGGGCGCGCCTCGGGCCGCCGGGATCGACCGCGCGCGTGGCCGAGGCCGTCCTGGACGTCGCGCGCCGACGGCCCTGAGGCGGTCGACGCCCGCGCCTGGCGCCGCGGCGCCGCGCGGTAGACTCTGGGGATGCGACGCCTCTCGATCTCCTGCCTGGCCGCCGTGCTGCTCGTGGCCGCCGGCCCGGCGCGCGGGCTCACCGTGCTGCCCGCCACGTTCGACGAACTCGTGCGCGAGTCGGTGGCCGTGGTCCACGGCCAGGTCCGCGACGTCCAGGCCCGGTGGACCAGCGACCGGCGCACGATCGAGTCGTCCATCACCGTCGACGTCCTCGACGCCTACAAGGGCGCTGCGACCGACACGGCCACCTTCGTCGTCCCCGGCGGGCAGGCCGGCGGACGCATCGTCGTCGTGCCCGGCGCGCCCGTCTTCAGCGTCGGCGACGAGGTGGTGGTGTTCCTGGCAGGCCGAGCCCCTGCGATGCCACGTCCCATCGGCCTGTCGCTGGGGGTCTACCGCGTCGTCGAGCGGACGCCGGGCGGCCCGAAGCTGGTCGTGCCCACGCCCGTGTCGTCGATGCCCGGCCTGGTCCGGCGTGGCAGTGTCTCCCGGGCCCCGCGGTCGCTGGACGTCTTCGGCGCCGACGTGCGCGCGCTCGGGGCCGACCGATGAGCGCCCGCCGGCTCGCGTCCCTGATCGTGCTGGTGACGGCGTTGGTCCCCCTGCGCGCCTCCGCCTACCTGAAGTTCGGCGTCGACGTGAACGGCCGTACCGTGCCGGTGCGCTGGTCGCCCGGTCCGATCGCGTACTCGATCACCGAGCGCGACGTCAGCGGCGTGACCGCCCAGGCGTTCGCCGACGCCGTGGGCCGCGCCGCCGCGACGTGGTCGCGCGTGGAGGGCCTGCCGGTGTCCTTCACCGGGGGGAGCCTCACGCGGAGCCTGCCGCTCGACGTCGATGGCCGCTCGACCATCGGGTTCCTCGACCGTCCCGACCAGGAACGCGTGCTCGGCGCGACCACGTTCGTGCTGGACGCCGAGACCGGCGCCCTCATCGAGTCGGACATCTACTTCAACACGCGCTTCCGCTGGTCCACGGCCGCCGGCGGGGAAGCCGGCGCGAACGACGTCGAGTCGGTGGCCCTCCATGAGCTCGGGCACCTGCTGGGGCTCGGCCACTCGGCGATCGGCGAAACCGAGGTCAGCGGCACCGGGAGGCGCGTCGTGTCCACCGGCGCGATCATGTTCCCGATTGCGTGGCCGTCGGGCAGCATCGCCGATCGCGTGCCGCAGGCCGACGACCTCGCCGGGGTCCGGGACCTCTACGACGCGCTCGACGACTCGCGGGTCGGCAGCGTGCAGGGCCACGTCCTCAAGGACGGCCGGGGCGTCTACGGCGCGCACGTCGTCGCGTTCGGTCTCGAGTCGGGGGTGCTCGTGGGCGGCTACACGCTGTCCGACGACGGCCTCTTCGTGATCGCGGGGCTGCCGGAGGGGCCCTACGTCCTGCGGGTGGAACCGCTCGATGACGCGGACCTCGAGAGCTTCTTCACGCCGAGCCGGATCGACGTGGACTTCGCCGTGACCTTCGGTCCCAGGCTCGCCGTGGTGCAGGCCGGGGGCGCCTCGCGGCCGGTGGACATCGAGGTCCACCGGCGATGAGGCAGGCGCTGCTGATCGTTTTCGCCTGCCTCCTGGCCCCTGGGGCGGCCCGGGCGCAGGGCGCCGGCGCCGCCGCGCCGGAGTGGCGGCCCTGGCGGCCGGTCGTGAGCGTCGGCGGCGGCTGGGTCGGCGCCGATGCGCTCGGCGCGGTGGCGGCCGAGACGCGGACCGCGACCATCGCGACGAGCACGCCGCCGGCCTTCACGCTGTTCCGCACCGACTCCACGCTGGGAGCGGCGGCGCGGGCGGACGTGGCCGTCGCCGTGCCCGTCACGCGGGCCCTGGCGGTGGAGGTGGGCGGCACGGCCGCGCGTCCCACGCTCTCCACGTCGGTCACGGGCGACGCCGAGGCCGGCGCGACCACGACGGTCGGCGAGCGCGTCGACGAATACACCGTCGGGGTGCGCGTCACCTACGACCTCGTCCGCTGGTCGTGGCGGCGCCGCCTCAGTCCCTTCCTGGCCGCGGGCGGGGCCTATCTGCGCCAGCTGCACGAGGCGAACGTGCTCCTGGAGACGGGGCAGGCGTGGACGGCGGGGGTCGGGGTCCGCTGGTGGTGGCGCGGCGGTCCGGGCCGCCGCCCGGTGGGCCTGTCCGCCGAGACCGGCTGGAGCTGGCGCTCCGGTGGCATCACCTTCGCGAGCGGCGCCCGGTCCATGCCCGTCGCCGCGCTGCGCGTGTTCGCCGGGCTCTAGAGCGCGCGGACGATGCCCGAGATCGCCCTCCGCGCCGTCGCCGTGTCGAAGCGCTACGGACCGGTCACGGCGCTCGACGGCGTGTCGATCGAGGTCGCGCACGGCGAGTGCGTGGCGCTCGTGGGCGAGAGCGGATCCGGCAAGAGCACGCTGCTCCGCGCGTTCAACGGCCTGACCCGCGTCGACGACGGCGAGGTGGACGTGGACGGTGTCCCGGTGGCCGGTCGCGACGTGGTCGCCCTGCGCCGCCACATCGGATTCGTGCCGCAGGACGGCGGCCTGCTGCCGCACTGGACGGTCGCCAGGAACGCGGCGCTCGTGCCCACGCTGACGGGCCGGCCCGACGCCTCGACGCGGGCGACGGCGGCGCTGGATCTGGTCGGCCTGTCGGCCGCCGACTTCGGCCCCCGGTGGCCGCGAGAGCTGTCCGGCGGCCAGCGCCAGCGTGTGGCCTTCGCCCGCGCGCTCGCCGACCACCCCCGCATCGTGCTCCTCGACGAGCCGTTCGGGGCGCTCGATGCCATCACCCGGAGCGACCTCCAGGCGATGTTCCTCGCGCTGCGGGCCCGCAGCCCGATCGCCGTGCTGCTCGTGACGCACGATCTCCACGAGGCCTTCCTGCTGGCCGACCGCGTGGCCGTGATGCGCGCCGGGCGCATCGAGCAGGTGGCGACGCCGGCCGTCCTCGCCGGCTCGCCGGCCACCGGGTACGTGACCGAGCTGCTCCGGCGCGCGCGCGTCGGCGGAGACCCGCGATGACCGCCACCGTCAGGCGTGTCGTCCTGGGCCTCGCGGGGCTCGCGGCGGTGGTGCTGGCCGCACCGGGCGCGTCCGGTCAGGCGCGGCCCGCCGATCCGTCGCGGCCGGTGGTCGTCGGCTCCAAGCCGTTCGGCGAGTCGTACCTGCTCGCCGAGATCTTCGCGCAGGTGATCGAGTCGCGCGGCCTGACCGTGACGCGGCGCCTCGGCCTCGGATCGACCGACATCGCGTTCCCGGCCCTGGCGCGCGGCGAAATCGACGTCTACCCCGAGTACACGGGCACGGGACTGCTCGTGATTCTCAAGGCGCCCCTCTCGACTGACCGCCAGGTGGTGTTCAACACCGTCGCCCGCGAGACCGAGCGCCGCTACGACGTCCGCTGGCTGCCGCCCCTCGGGTTCGAGAACACCTATGCCATGTCCGTGCGGACCGACATGGCCGCCCGCCTCGGTCTCCGCACGCTCAGCGACGTGGCGCGGGTGAGCGAGACCCTGCGCGCGGGCTTCACGGCCGACTTCGTCGGCCGCGCGGACGGTCTGCCCAAGCTCCGGGACGCCTACGGGCTGGCGCCGCGGTCCGTGCGCGTCATCGCCCCGGCGCTGAAGTACCCCGCGCTCGCGCAGGGCGAGGTGGACATCATCGATGCGTTCTCGACCGATGGCCTGCTGTCGCGCTACCCGCTGACCGTGCTCGAGGACGACCAGCACGTGTTCCCTCCCTACGACGCCGCGCCGCTCGTCAGGGGCGCCGTCGCCCGCGAGCATCCCGGCGTCGTGGCCGCGCTGTCGCGGCTCGGCGGCCGGCTGGACGTCGAGCGCATGCGCCGGCTGAACGCGAGGCTCGAGGTGGAGGGCGACGCCGTCGGGGACATCGCGCACGACGCCCTCGTCGAACTTGGACTCGTGGCGCCCCGGAGCGGACGGACCGTCCGAACCACCGAGGGCGACCTCCAGGCCGCGCCGGCGGGAGCGGACGGCTCGTTCCTGGACTACCTCTGGGCGCAGCGCCAGATGCTGGCGGCGAAGAGCGCGCGGCACCTGTCGCTCACGGGGCTGTCGATGGTCGCGGCCATCGTGGTCGGGGTGGGGCTGGGCCTGTCGCTGACCCGGGCGGCCGCCGCCGAGGCCGCGACCCGAGGCGTCGGTCTCCTCCAGACGATGCCGGGCATCGCGCTCCTGGCGTTCATGCTGCCGGTGCTGGGGATCGGCATCGTGCCGTCGATCGCGGCCCTCTTCCTCTATTCGCTCTATCCCATCGTGCGCGGCACGGTGACCGGCGTGCGGCAGGCGGATCCGCAGGCGGTGGAGGCGGCGACGGCGCTCGGCATGACGGGCCGGCAGGTGCTGTGGTGGGTGCGGGTGCCGCTGGCCATGCCCGTCATCATGGCGGGGATCAGGACAGCCGCCGTCACCAACGTGGGCACCGCCACGCTCGCGGCGTTCGTGGGCGGCGGCGGCCTGGGCGATCCCATCGTGGCCGGGCTGGCGCTGGCCGATTCGCGCATGATCCTGTCCGGGGCGATTCCGGCGGCGCTCCTGGCCGTGGTGGTGGACGTCGTGCTGGCGCGCGTGCAGCGATGGCTCACACCCGCGGCGCTGAGGTAGCATGCGCGCGCGGAGCAGGGGAGGGAGACCGATGCGATCGAAGCTCGTCATCTCGGGCGCGTGCGCCCTCGTCGTCCTGGCCGCGTCGCCGGCCCTCGCGCAGCCGCCGGGCGTGCGCGAATGGCGGACGGCGCACGAAGGCGCGATTGTCGCCGAGCTGAGCGGGCTCGTCGCGCTGCCCAACGTGGCCGGCAACGACGCCGACATGCGCCGGAACGCCGAGCACCTGCAGCAGCGCTTCGCCGCGCGCGGGTTCAAGGTGGAGACGGTGGCGGGCCCGGGCTCGCCCGTCGTGTTCGCCAGTCTCGACGTCCCGGACGCGGCCGGCACGCTCACGTTCTACATCCACTACGACGGCCAGCCGGTGGACGCCTCCGAGTGGTCGCGCTGCAAGCCGTTCACCCCGTGCCTCTTCAGTGCGAGCGGCGCCGTGCCCGACGATCCGTCGCGCACGCGGTTCGATCCCGAGTGGCGCCTGTACGGCCGCTCGGCCTCCGACGACAAAGGGCCGATTGTCGCGTTCCTGAACGCGGTCGAGGCGCTGAAGGCGTCGGGCCGCGGACCGACGTGGAACCTCCGGGTCGTGCTCGACGGCGAGGAGGAAGCCGGGTCCGGCAACTTCCGGACCTTCGCGGCGGCGCGCGCGGCGAGCCTGAAGAGCGACCTGGCGGTCACGCTCGACGGTCCGCGCCATCCGAGCGGCCGCCCCACGGTGTACTTCGGCGTGCGGGGCGGGGCCGGGGTCACCCTCACCGTGTTCGGCGCCCGCGGCGATCTGCACTCCGGCAACTACGGCAACTGGGCGCCCGACCCGTCGATGCGCCTCGCCAAGCTCCTGGCCACGATGAAGGACGACGACGGCCGCGTGCTGATCAAGGACTTCTACACGGACGTCCGTCCGCTCACGCCGACCGAGCGCCAGGCGCTGGCGGCGGCGCCGGACGTCGAGGCGGTGCTGGCCCGGGACTTCGGCGTGGCGGTTCCGGAGCGGCCCGACGAGCGCCTCGAGGTGAAACTCAACCAGCCGACGCTCAGCATTCTCGACCTCGGCGTCAGCGGCGTGCCCGGGCGATCGGCGATTCCAGGGTCGGCCACGGCGCGGCTGGAAGTGCGGATGGTCAAGGACCTCGTGCCCGAAACCGTGAACGCGCGCATCACCGAACACGTGAAGGCCCAGGGCTACTACGTCGTCACCGGCCGGGATCCGACCGACGAAGAGCGGCGGACGCACCGGCTCATCGCCCGCGTCGACCCCCGGCGCGGCTCGGCGGCGTCGCGCGTCTCCATGGACGACCCGATGGCGCAGGCCGTCGTGAAGGCGCTGACGTTCGGTGGCGTGCCGCCCGTGCAGCTGCCCACGCTCGGCGGCGGGCTGCCCTTCGGCACGTTCAGCGACCAGTACCAGATGCCGACCGTGGGCGTCTCGATCGTGAACTTCGACAACAACCAGCACGGGCCGGACGAGAACCTCCGGCTGCAGAACCTGTGGGAGGGCATCGAGATGCTGGCGGCCTTGATGACCATGCCGCGATGACCTGGCGGCTGCGCGCCGTCCTGCTGGCGACGGGACTCCTGGCGCTGTCTCCCGCCGGGCCCGCCTTGGCCCAGCCGGCGCTGGTCGACCAGCTCGCGGCCAAGTTCCAGCGCGAGCTGGAGGCCCTGGCCGACGCGGCGCCCGGCGTGGTCGGGGTGAGCGTGGTGGACCTCACCAGCGGCCGGCGCTGGGACGTCAACGGGACGACGGTGTTCCCGCAGGGGAGCGCGATCAAGGTGCCCCTGCTCCTGGAACTCTTCCGCCAGGCCGACGCGAAGACGCTGTCGCTCGCCGAGCGGGTCACGCTGACGGCGGCGGACCGTGCCGGCGGCAGCAGCCTGCTCCAGTACTTCTCCGACGGCGGATCGGCCTTCTCGCTGCACGATCTCACCGTGCCCATGGTCGTCCTGTCCGACAACACGGCCACGAACATGCTCATCGACAAGGTGGGCATGGACGCGGTGACGGCCACGATGGCGGGGCTGGGCCTGCCGAACACGAAGCTGCGGCGCAAGATGATCCGGCAGGCCGAGCAGGTGAAGGGGAACGAGAACACGTCCACCCCGCGCGAGGCCGCCGACCTGATGGCCCGGCTGTCGCGCTGCGAGGTGCCGCTCACCGCCGCGTCCTGCGCCGAGGTCGTGCGGCTGCTGGAACTGCCGAAGGGCGGCGCCTTCCGGGACCCGATTCCGGCCGCCGTGCCCGTGGCCTGGAAGCCGGGCTCGCTGGACGGCGTCAGCACGGCCTGGGGCCTGGTCGGGCTCGAGGGGGCCCCCTACGCCGTCTCGATCATGGTGACGTTCGGCAACGGCGATCCGGACGAGTCGCTCGGCCGGATCTCGGGCGCCGTCTACGCCCATTTCGCGCAGGTCGCCGGCGCGACCGCGCTCGGCGCGCGCGTCTCGCCTGCGCTCCTGAAGAAGCCCGGCCGGTAGCGTCGCGGCGCCGCCGCCCGGACCACCCGGGGCGCCGCCGCCGGGCCGTCGCCCTGGTACAATCGAGCGGATCATGACCAGCCGAGACTCGTTCCAGACGCGCGCGTCGCTGCCCGTGGGCGACACGACGTTCACCTACTACTCGCTGCCCGCGCTCGCCAAGGCGTTCCCGACGGTGGAGCGGCTGCCGTTCTCGCTGAAGATCCTGCTCGAGAACCTGCTGCGGCGCGAGGACGGCGCCTTCGTGAAGGCGGACGACATCCGGGCGCTGGCCGGCTGGAATCCGGCGGCGAGGAATCCCGACAAGGAAATCTCGTTCATGCCCGCGCGGGTCATCCTGCAGGACTTCACCGGCGTGCCGTGCGTCGTGGACCTGGCGGCGATGCGCGACGGCATCGCGGCGCTGGGCGGCGACCCGGCGATGGTCAACCCGCTCCAGCCCGTGGAACTCGTGATCGACCACTCGGTGCAGGTGGACCATTTCGCCTCGGCCAACGCGCTGACGCTGAACGGCGAGCTGGAGTATCAGCGCAACCGCGAGCGCTACGTGTTCCTTCGCTGGGGCCAGGGCGCGTTCGAGAACTTCCGCGTGGTGCCGCCCGAGACCGGCATCGTGCACCAGGTGAACATCGAGTACCTGGCGCGCGTGGTCTGCGCCGAGGACGGCGCCCTCTATCCCGACACGTGCTTCGGCACCGACTCGCACACCACGATGGTCAACGGCCTCGGCGTCGTGGGCTGGGGCGTGGGCGGCATCGAGGCCGAGGCCGCCATGCTGGGCCAGCCGAGCTCGATGCTGATCCCGCCGGTGGTCGGCTGCCGCCTCGTGGGCACGCTGCCCGAGGGCGCGACCGCGACCGATCTGGTCCTCACGATCACGGAAGCCCTCCGCAAGCACAAGGTGGTGGGGAAGTTCGTGGAGTTCTACGGCCCCGGGCTCGGCCATCTCACGATCGCCGACCGCGTCACCCTCGGCAACATGTGCCCCGAGTACGGCGCCACCGTGGCCATCTTCCCGATCGACGGCCTCACGCTGGACTACCTCCGTCTCACGGGCCGGAGCGCGGAGCACATCGCCCGCGTCGAGGCGTACGCCAGGGCGCAAGGCCTGTTCCGCACGGACGCGGCGCCGGATGCGGTGTATTCCGAGGGCCTCGAGATCGACCTGGCCACCATCGTGCCGAGCCTGGCCGGCCCGCGCCGGCCGCAGGACCGCGTGGCGCTCAGCGCCGCCAAGTCGTCCTTCGCCGGTTCGCTCGAGGAGCTGAAGAAGGGCGTGAAAGCGCAGGCCGCCGGCGGCGGCGCGGCCGTGGCGACGGCCACGCAGCTCGAGCACGGTTCCGTCGTGATCGCGGCCATCACCAGCTGCACGAACACGTCGAACCCCGGCGTCATGATCGGCGCCGGCCTGGTGGCCAGGAAGGCCGCCGCGAAGGGCCTCACGCGGAAGCCCTGGGTGAAGTCGTCGCTGGCGCCGGGATCGAAGGTGGTCACCGAGTACCTGCGGGCCTCCGGCCTGCAGCCGTACCTGGACCAGCTCGGATTCAACGTCGTCGGCTACGGCTGCACGACCTGCATCGGCAACTCGGGGCCCCTGCCCGACGAGGTGTCGGCCGAGATCCGCGAGCGGGGGCTCGTCGTGGCCTCCGTCCTCTCGGGGAACCGGAATTTCGAGGGCCGCATCCAGCAGGACGTGCGCGCCAACTACCTGGCGTCACCGCCGCTGGTGGTGGCCTACGCCATCGCCGGCACGATGAACCTGGACCTCACGACCGAGCCCCTGGGCACCGGCACCGACGGCCGGCCCGTCTACCTGAAGGACATCTGGCCGACCGACAAGGAGATCGCCGAGGCGATGGCGGCCAGCGTCACGTCGACGGCCTTCACCTCGCAGTACGCCAGCGTGTTCGAGGGCGACGAGCGGTGGCGCGGCCTGCCCGTGCCCACGGGCGACCGGTTCAACTGGGACGACGATTCCACCTACGTGCGGCGGCCGCCGTTCCTCGAGCACCTCTCGATGCAGCCCGCGCCGCTCGCCGACATCACGGGCGCGCGGGTGCTGGCCGTCCTCGGCGACTCCATCACCACGGACCACATCTCGCCGGCCGGCAGCATCAAGGCCGACAGCCCGGCGGGCCAGTACCTCATCGCGCACGGCGTGGCGCCGAAGGACTTCAACAGCTACGGCGCCCGCCGCGGGAACCACGAGGTGATGATGCGGGGGACGTTCGCCAACGTGCGGATCAAGAACCAGCTCGTGCCCGGCGTGGAGGGCGGCGTGACCGCCTACCTGCCCGGCGGCGAGGTGATGCCGATCTACGACGCCGCCATGAAGTACCAGGCGGCGGGAGTGCCGCTGGTGGTGCTGGCCGGCAAGGAATACGGCTCGGGCTCCTCGCGCGACTGGGCCGCGAAGGGCACGATGCTGCTCGGGGTGAAGGCCGTCGTGGCCGAGAGCTACGAGCGCATCCACCGCAGCAATCTCGTGAACATGGGCGTGCTGCCGCTGCAGTTCACGGACGGCGAGTCGGCGGCGTCGCTGGGGCTCACGGGCCGCGAGGTGTTCGCGCTGAGCGGCGCCGGCGCGTCGCTGAAGCCACGCGCCATGGTGTCCGTGAAGGCGACCGCGGAGGACGGGACCGTCAAGACGTTCCAGGCGACGTGCCGCATCGACACGCCCGAGGAGCTCACGGCCTACAGCCACGGCGGCATCCTGCCGTACGTGCTGCGGCAGCTCGTGGCGAAGAAGTAGGCCCTGCCAGCCCGCGGGCGCGAGTACCTGGAGGGCTCGCGCGGGAGGGAGCGTGCTGACCTCGTCGGCCATCAGGGAACGGGCTCGCCAGATCGGGTTCGATCTGTGCGGCATCGCGCCGGCCACGGGGATGCCGGAGCTGGCGAACATCCACGCCTGGCTGGCTCGCGGACACCAGGGCGAGATGGTCTATCTCGAGCGGTCCGCCGACGTGCGCGCCGACCTCCAGCGGTTCCTGCCGGGCGCGCGGTCGGTCGTCGTCACGGCCACCAACTACTACACGGGACCGGATCCGGCGCCTGCCCCGGCGGCGTCGGTCGCGCGCTACGCGCGTGGCCAGGACTACCACCGCGTGCTCCAGGAGCGGCTCGACGAGCTCGTGGCGTGGATGCGCGGCGTGGCGGACGCGCCATTCGAGGCGGCCGTGTTCGTGGACAAGCACTGGGTGCAGGAGCGTGTCGTCGCCGCGTACGCGGGGCTGGGGTGGATTGGCAAGCACTCCCTGCTGCTGAACAAGGACCTCGGCTCGTGGCTGCTGCTGTCGGGCATCGTGACGACGCTGCCCTTGACGCCCGACGAACTGCAGGCCGATCAGTGCGGATCGTGCACCCTGTGTCTCGATGCCTGTCCCACCGGGGCGATCGTGGCCGAGCGCGAGGTGGACGCCAGGCGCTGCATCAGCTACCTCACGATCGAGAAGGACGGCCCGCTCGACGACGCCGAGAAGACGGCCGCGGCCGGGCACCTGTTCGGGTGCGACATCTGCCAGGAGGTCTGCCCGTACAACCTGGCGCCGGCGGTCGCGGAGGACGGCGCCTGGCAGGCCCGCGGCACCCGCGAGGCGCCGGATCCGGCCGAGCTCTGGCAGCGTCCCGACGACCGCTTGTACGAGTTCGTCGCCGGCAGCGCGCTGACGCACGCGTCGATGGCCCAGCTTCGCCGCAATCTCGCCCTCGCGATCGGGGTGTCGGGCGATCCGCACGCACTGGACGTGCTCGGACGTGCCGGTGGCGGCGTGAAGAACGCCGCCTTCAGCGCCGACGCCCCGGCCGTTTCCAACGCCGTCACCTGGGCGCGGCGGCGGCCCTGAGCCGCCCGACGTGCATGGCCGGCCTACCTGGCGCCCGTGCCCGCCGCGGGCTGCAGATACTTGTTGTACCAGTCGACGTAGCGCTGCAGCCGGTCGCGCTCGTAGCTGGGCATGGTCAACCCGTGGAACTGGCCCGGGTAGATCACGAGCTGGGTGTCGACGCCCAGGCTCTTCAGGGCCTGGTACATCTGCTCGACTCCGGCGATCGGGACGTTGAAGTCCTTCTCGCCGCCCAGGAACAGCGTCGGCGTCTTGATCCGATCCGCGTTGAAGAAGGGGTAGGACACCTTGGTCCAGACGTCCTTGGCCTTCCACGGCGGCCCCATCTCGGTGTCGTATTGCACGATGTACTGGTCCAGGCCGTACATCGAGAACTGCATCGAGCTGCTCGCGCCGCTGACGGCGGCCTTGAAGCGGGGGTCGGTGGCGATCGTGTAGTTGGTGGAGATGCCCCCGTAGCTCCAGCCGCCGATGCCGAGGCGCTCCGGGTCGGCGATGCCCTCCGCGACGGCGGCGTCCACGGCGCCGAGGAGGTCGACGACCTCCAGGTGCCCCCAGTCCTGGCGGATGGCCTTCTGGAACGCCTCGCCGCGGCCGGAGCTGCCGCGGTAGTTCGGAGCGAGGACCGCGTAGCCGTTCGCGGCCAGCCACTGGTGGATGAAGTCGAAGCTGTCGTCGTCCTGGCCGTTCGGCCCTCCGTGGATGTACAGCACGAGGGGATAGCGACGTCCGGCGACGTAGCCCACCGGCTTGACGAGGATGCTGTGCACCTCGGTGCCGTCCTTGCTCCTCGACGTGAGCCGCTCGGCCTTCGAGAGGACGAGCTCGGTCTGCAGCGCTTCGTTGTGATGCGTCAGCCGCCGCGGCGCGCTGGTGCCATCCAACGCCCAGATGTCCGCGAGCGCGTCGGAGCCGCTCATGACGGCGGCGTGGCCGCCGTCGGGGCTCGAGGCCGGGCTGAGCGCGGTCGCGACGAGCGGGCCGGCCGTGAGGCGGCGGGGCTGGCCGCCATCGGCCGGGATCGTCGCCGCATACTGCGTCATGTCGTCCTCGACCATCACCGTCAGGCGCTGCCCGTCGGTGGACCATGACGGCGAGGCCACCGCACGGTCCAGGGTCGGGGTGAGGCGCTTGGGCACGGACGGACCGGGGGCGTTGGCCGGAAGGACGGCGAGCTTGCTCATGTCGTAGGCGTAGTTGACGTCGGTGTCGCCGACGAGCACGGCCAGGCGGGAGCCGTCGGGGCTCCACACGGGACGGCCGCTCTCGCCTTCCGGCGTGGCCGTCATCTGACGCGGTGTCGAACCGGGCTTCGCGTCCACCACCCAGACGTCGGTGTTCGTCGTGCGATCCGGGTCCGGATGGCCGCGCTTGCTGAGGAAGGCGATGCGCGCGCCGTCGGGCGACCACGACGGGCGCTCGTCGTCGACCTGCCCGGAGGTGAGCGGCGTCGCGGCGCGGGTCGCCACGTCGAAGACGGCGATGTGGGAGTAGTAGCGGCCCAGGTAGCCCGTCCGGTCTTCCTTGAAGTGGTAGCGGTCGATGACGATCGGCGGCTTCGTCTTGCGCTTCCAGCCGTCCATGGTCTCGGGCTCGTCGGCCGGGTCGGGGTCGCTCATGACGAACGCCACGCGGGTGCTGTCGGGCGACCACTGGATGTCGCTGAGCCCGCCTTTGACGTCGCTGACCTTCGCCGCCTCGCCGGCGTCCGTCGGCAGGAGCCACAGCTGGGCGCCCTTCTTCTTCTCGTCCTCGGTGCCGCGCGCGGAGAGGAAGGCCAGGTACTTCCCGTCGGGGCTCCAGCGCGGTGACGTCTCGTTGTCGGGCGACGAGGTGAGCTGTCGCTGTGCCGAGCCGTCCCACTTCGCCATCCACACGTCCGTGTTGCGCGAGTCCTTCGCCGCGTCGATGGTCGTCACGGTGTAGGCCACCCAGGCGCCGTCCGGCGAGCGCTGCGGGTCGCCGAGCGAGACGATCCGCGAGTAGTCGTCCAGGGTCAGGGGGCGGGCGGCTCGACGCGCGTCGGCGCTGCCGGTCAAGAGGGCCACCGCGGCGCACGTGGCAAGGAGGCGAGTCGTCATGAGGGCAGCATAGCCGCAGACGGCCCGGAATGACGCGCGGCCCGCGGCGGGCGCGGCGGCGGGTGTTGGGGGTAGGATGGGGGCATGAGCGATGACGCATCGGCCCTCGCCCCCATGATGCTCATCTCGATGCCGCAGCTGGACGACCCGAATTTCTCGAAGGCCGTCGTCCTCTTGTGCGCGTACGGCCCCGAGGGCGCCTTCGGGCTGGTCGTGAACCGGCCCATGGCGCAGCCGGCCAACGAGGTCGTCGAGACGGTGCCCACGGTCGAGATCCGCGACGACGTGTACTTGTTCACGGGCGGCCCGGTCGACCCGCGGTTCGCCTGGGTGTTGACCTCGCGCGCCGGCCTCGACAGCGACGCCACCGAGATCGCCGATGGCGTGTTCCTGACGCGCTCGCTCGGCGCGCTCTGCGCGGCGCTCCAGTCGCCGCCCTCCGCCGACGTCCGGGTGGGGATCGGGTACGCGGGCTGGTCGGCCGGGCAGCTCGATGCCGAGCTCGCACAGTCCTCGTGGCTGCTCGTGCCGGTCGGGGCGGATCTGATCTTCGGCGAGCCCGACGAGATGTGGGACCGGGCCATCGAGCGGCTCGGGGCCGATCCGGGGCATCTGCTCGGCGTGTCCGGTGTCCACTGATTCCTGGCAGGCTCGGCCTGCGCGCGTTCTCCCATGCCCAACCCTCGCGTCCTCCTGCTCTCCACCCTCGCGCCGCTCGTCCTCGTCTCGGCGTGCGCGGGGCCGCCACCCGCGCCGCCAGCCGCCGTGCCCGAGCGCAGCGACCCGGCCATGACGGCGCTCGAAGCCAAGTCGAAGCGGTTCGCACCTACGGACCTGTCGGCGGACGTGTCCGGCCTGCCCGACTCCGAACGCCGGGCCCTGGCGCACATGATTCGCGCGGCCCAGGTCATGGACGCGCTGTTCCTCCGCCAGGTCTGGGCCGGCAACGAGGCCGTGTTGACCACGCTCGTCGCCGACACGTCGCCCCTCGGCCGGGCGCGGCTCGAGTACTTCTGGCTGAACAAGGGGCCGTGGTCGCGCATCGACCACAACGAGGCCTTCGTGCCCGGCGCGCCGGAGAAGCCGCCCGCCGCGAACTACTATCCCGCCGGCGCGACGAAGGACGAGGTCGAGCGGTGGATCGCCGCCCTGTCCGGCCCGGCCCGCCAGGCGGCCACCGGCTTCTTCACCACGATCCGCCGCGGGAGCGCGGGACAACTGGTCGCCGTGCCGTACAACGTGGAATACCAGAGCGAGCTGGCGCTCGCGGCCGCGCACCTGCGCGAGGCCGCGGCGGCCACCACGCAACCGTCGCTCAAGGCGTTCCTCGAGGCCCGGGCGGCCGCCTTCCTCTCGAACGACTACTACGAGAGCGACGTCAGGTGGATGGAGCTCGACGCCTCCATCGAGCCGACCATCGGTCCCTACGAGGTCTACGAGGACGAGTGGTTCAACTACAAGGCGGCGTTCGAGGCCTTCATCACGGTGAAGGACCAGGCGGAGTCCGACAAGCTGCAGCAGTTCGCGGGGGCGCTCCAGGACATCGAGAACCACCTGCCGATCGATCCGAAGTACCGGAACCCCGCGCTCGGCGCCATGGCGCCGATCGCCGTCGTCAACACCGTGTTCTCGTCCGGCGACGGCAACCGCGGCGTCCAGACGGCGGCCTTCAACCTGCCCAACGACGAGCGGGTGATCCGCGAGAAGGGCAGCAAGCGGATCATGCTCAAGAACAACCAGCAGGCCAAGTTCGACAAGGTGCTGGTGCCCATTTCCCAGATCGCGCTCGCTCCGGCCGACCGTGCCAACGTCGCCTTCGACGCCTTCTTCACGCACATCCTCATGCACGAGCTGATGCACGGCCTCGGGCCCCACGGCATCACCGTGAACGGCCGCGCCACCACCGTGCGCCAGGAGCTCAAGGACACCTACAGCGCCATCGAGGAAGCCAAGGCGGACATCTCTGGGCTCTTCGCGCTGCAGTTCCTGGTGGACAAGGGCCAGCTGCCGAAGGAGTTCGAGCGGACGATGTACACGACGTTCCTCGCCTCGGCGTTCCGGTCCGTCCGCTTCGGCATCACCGAGGCACACGGCCGCGGCCAGGCGGTGCAGCTGAACTACCTGCTCGACCAGGGCGCCTTCACCGTGAATCCCGACGGCACGTTCGCCGTGGACGCGTCGAAGATCCGCGAGGCCGTCGTCTCGCTCACTCGCGAGTTCATGACGCTGCAGGCCGAGGGCGACTACGCGAAGGCGAAAGGGATGCTCGAGACGCTCGGCGTGATCCGGCCGACCACGCAGGCCGTGCTCGACAAGCTGGCCGACGTGCCCGTGGACATCGCGCCGCACTTCACCTCGGCCGCCGCGCTGACGAGCGCGTACTGACCTCGCTCGGGCCAGGGCGCCTCAGGCGGCGGGCGGCGGCGGGGCGGAGACGACCAGCGTCGGCACGTGAGCGGACACGGCGACCCGGTACGCAGTAGCGCCCAACCGGTGGGTGCCGGCGCCGCGTGAGAGCACGACCATGCCGGCATCGGCCTCGCGGGCGAGCGCGGCCAGTTCGCTGGCGACGTGCCCGCGCCGTACTTCGAGCCCCACGGGCGTCGGGTGCTCCACGGTGCGCCCCAGCGTTGCGAGCTGCTCCATCGCGGACTCGAGGCGGTCGTCCTCGGCCGCTGCGGCCGGGAACGGCCACCATGACGGCGTCGGCGGCGCGGCGCAGACGTGAGCGAGGGTGAGGCCGGCGGCGCACTCGCGGGCCCAGGCGGCGGCCGACGCCGCCACGACGGCATCGGCCGGGTCGAGGCCGGCAGCCGCGATCACGCGATGGACCGTGTAGCGGGTCACGCCGAGCTCGATGCTCATCCGCTCGGGCGCGTAGTCCGGCACGACGAGCACCGGCACGCTCGCGGCGTGGAGCACGCGTTCCGTGGTGGACCCGAAGAGCAGCTGGCCGGCCCGACCGAGCCCGCGCGTCCCGATGACCACGAGGTCGGCCTCCACGCGGGTGACCGCCTCCAGGATCTCGGTCGCGGGGCTGCCCGTGGCGACGTCGATGGCCGGGACCACGGGAGGCGCCGGCGTGGGGACGCGCGCGAGGGTGTCCTGGAGCGCCTCCTGGATCTGGCGGCGGAGGGCGTCCTGGCGGCCCGTCACTTTCAGGGCGGTGACGAGAATCGGGTCGTTGACGGTGAGGAGCGTGAGGCGCGCGCCGGCGCTGCCGGCCAGGGCGACGGCATGCCGCAAGGCGCGCTCGGCGTCGGGCGAGAAGTCGACGGGACAGAGAATCGACGTCGCAATCGACATGCCGGCGCGGCGCTCAGCGCGTCGCGGCTGCCGTGCCGATTTGCACGGCCTTCGCGACCAGCGGCGTCTTGCCGCTGCCGATGTTGACGACGACGCGGTCGCCGACCTTCAGGTCCGTCGCGGCCATCTTCATGCGGCCCTTGGTGATCTTGGTCGCCGCCGTGATGGCGATCGACGAGAGTGCGCCGCCCTTCACGGCCTTCACGACGAGCGTCCCGGCGGTCACCTCGGCGACGTGGCCGACGATCTTGTGATCGTGGCCCTCGTGGCCCAGCGCGACGGCGGCCGGCACGGTGCTGGCGGCCAGGGCGAGCACGAACGCACGTCGGTTCATCGAGAGCCTCCCGGAACTACGGACGATGCCTGACCCCGTGCGGGGGCACATCGGGCACGTCGAGTGTACCAGACAGGAAGCGCCGCTCGTCTTCGAGCTCCTGCCACTCGGCCCGGCTGCGCGGATTGAGCTCGTCCATCTCCGCCAGCTCGTCCTCCGAGAGCGACGGGAGGTGCCGGATGAACCGCACGAGCTCCCACGATTCCTGCTCGCTGCCCGGCGTCCCGGTCCCCCAGGCCGGCATGCCCGTGAGCTTCACGCCGTGCTCGATGATGTGGAAGAGCTCGCCGTCGCTGAGGGCTTGCGTGGCGGGGAGGCGCATGTCTGGCGCCTTCGGGTAGAGGCGCTGTCCCATGGCCGTCTGTCCCGACCCGTCGTTGGCGTGACAGCTCGCGCAGTGGTCGGCCCAGTGCGCCCGGGCGACCTCCAGGACCAGCGGAGACTCGGACACGGGGTTGGCGCGGTGCCGGGCGACCGCCGGTATCAGGAGGTGCCGCGCGGTCCGGGCGACGCGGGTTTCGAGGGCGCCCGGCGTGGCCGTGGAAGACACGCCCTGGGACGCAAACCACGCCCCGCCACCGATGGCCGCCACACCGACCAGCGCCAAGCCGTGCCAGACCAGGCGGAGGACCCTCACGGCCTGCACCCCAGCGGGCGGCTAGTGCACCGAGCAGGAGCCCGGGCCGTCGGGATGCCCGCACGACCCACAGGGGCCAGCGGCCGGCGTCCGGATCGGGGTCGACCGCCCCTCCGCGCCCACCGCGAACACCGAGAGCTGCTTCTCGAGCTTCCGCCCGTGGCACGTGGGGCACTCGAGGGTGGTCGACTCCCGCACGAGCAGCTCGAAGTCGTGATCGCAGTCCTGGCAGTGGTACTCGTAGAGCGGCATGGGGACAGGATAGCGCAGGCGGGGCCCGGGGTCCGGGTCCCGGGGCTGCTCCGGAGCGGCCCGCCGTTCCATGGTCCGCCGCCCGCCGTTCGTCGGAGTTAGGATTTCATCGGTCCCGCTCCTGGACCCGGCCCCCTGGACCCGAGACCCCCATGATCCACGCCGCCGTCATCCCCGCGCCCCATCAGCCCGTCGAGATCCAGGCGTTCCCCGAGCCGGACATCGCGCCAGGCGGGATGCTGCTTCGCACCGAGTACTCGGAGGTGTGCGGCACCGACGTGCATCTCTGGCACGGGCGGCTGTCAGGCGTGCCGTATCCGCTCATCCCAGGGCACGTCTCGATCGGGTTCGCCGAGAAGATCCGCGGCGAGGTGATCGGCGGCGACGGGGTCACGCTCCGCGAGGGCGACCGCGTGGTGTTCTACGACGTGCACCGCACCTGCGGCCGCTGCTACGCGTGCGCCGTGAGCGGCACGCCGACGAAGTGTCCGTCGCGCCGCGTCTACGGGATCACGGACGGCGCCGCGGACGGCCTCTTCGGCGGCTGGAGCGAGGCCATCTACCTGGAGCCCGGCGTCGTCGCGGCCCGGCTGCCCGACCGCGTGCGCTCCGAGGACTACATCGGCGGCGGCTGCGGGCTCATCACGGCCGTTCACGCCATCGACCGCGCGGCCCTCCGCCTGGCCGACGCCGTGCTCGTCCAGGGGACGGGCGCCGTGGGGCTCAGCATCGTCGCGCTCGCGCGGCTGTCCGGGGCGGGCCTGGTCATCGCCGTCGGCGCGCCCGGCGACCGGCTGGCCCTCGCGCGGCGGATGGGCGCCGACGAGACGTTCGACCTCACGGCGACCTCGCCGGAGGAACGGCTCGCCCACGTGCGGTCGCTGACCGGCGGCAGGGGCGTGGACGTCGCCATCGAGGCCTCCGGGGCCCCCGCCGCCGTCGAGGAGGCGCCGGCACTCATCCGCGACGGCGGACGCTACGTGATCGCCGGCCACTACACGGACGCCGGCCCCAGCATCGTCAACGCACACCAGCAGATCAACCGCAAGCATCTGGAGATCCGCGGCTGCTGGGGCAGCGAGGCCGGGCACTTCCTGCGGGCGGTGCAGGTGCTCGACCGGCACGCCGCCAGGGTGCCGTGGGGCGAGATCGGGGCGCGTGTCTATGGCCTCGACGAACTGAACGACGCGCTGGCGGACGCCGCCGCCTACCGGATCCCGAAGGCGCTGGTGGCGCCGGGGCGCCGGCGCGCGGCCGGGTGAGCGGCCGGCCTATACTGGAGAGATGTCCCAACCACAGACGGCCACCCAGGGCGACCGCACGGTCGCCAATCCGCTGCGCCGGAACGTCGCCATCATCGCCCACGTGGACCATGGCAAGACCACGCTGGTGGACGCGATGTTCCGCCAGGCCGGCGTATTCCGGGCGAACGAGCGCGTGGCCGAGCGGGCCATGGACAGCAACGAGCTGGAGCGCGAGCGGGGCATCACCATCCTGGCCAAGAACACCGCCGTGCACTACGGCGACACGCTCATCAACATCGTGGACACGCCCGGCCACGCCGACTTCGGCGGCGAAGTGGAGCGCGTGCTGTCGATGGTGGACGGCGTGGTGCTGCTCGTGGACGCGGCCGAGGGCCCCCTGCCGCAGACGCGTTTCGTGCTCAAGAAGGCGTTCGAGCGCGGCCTGCCGCCGGTGGTCGTCGTCAACAAGATCGACCGGGCCGACGCCCGGACCCAGGAGGTCCTGAACGAGGTCTACGACCTCTTCATCGACCTCGACGCCACCGACGCGCAGCTCGAGTTCCCCGTGCTCTACACGAGCGGGCGCGCGGGCACGGCCACGACCGACCTGGCGGTGCCCGGCGAGGATCTGCGGCCGCTCTTCGACGCGATCCTGGCGCACGTGCCGCCGCCGTCGGGCGATCCGGGGCAGCCGCTCCAGATGCTCGTCGCCAACCTCGACTCCAGCGACTACCTGGGCCGGATTGCGATCGGCCGGGTGTTCCGCGGCCGCGTCCAGGTGGGCGATCCCATCGCCGTCCTGAAGCTCGACGGCGCCGTCCAGCCGACGCGCGTCACCAAGCTCTACGCGTTCGAGGGCCTGAAGCGCGTCGAGATCGAGTCGGCCGCGGCCGGCGACATCGTGTGCCTCGCCGGGATCGAGGCCATCAACATCGGCGAGTCGATCGTGCACCCTGAGCACCTCGAGGCCATCCCGCCCATCGCCGTGGACGAGCCGACGGTCTCGATGATCTTCGGCGTGAACACGTCGCCGTTCGCCGGGCGCGACGGGCAGTTCGTCACCTCGCGGCACCTGCGCGATCGCCTGGACCGCGAGCTCCTGGGCAACGTCTCGCTGAAGGTCGAGCCGACGGCCACGCCCGAACAGATGAAGGTGCTCGGCCGCGGCGAACTCCAGCTGGCGATCCTCATCGAGATGATGCGGCGCGAGGGCTACGAGATCCAGGTGTCGCGCCCGGAGATCGTCACCAAGGACATCGGCGGCCGGACGATGGAGCCGGTCGAGGACCTGGTGATCGACGTGGCCGAGGAGTTCCAGGGCGCCGTCATCGCGGGCGTCGGCCAGCGGCGCGGCACCATGACGAAGATGGTGAACCACGGCAGCGGCCGCGTGCGTCTCGAGTTCCGCATCCCCGCCCGCGGCCTGATCGGCTTCCGCTCGCAGTTCCTCACCGACACCAAGGGCACCGGCATCATGAACCACGTGTTCGCCGAGTGGGAGCCGTGGCACGGCCCGATCCCGTCGCGGACCACGGGCGCCATGGTGGCCGACCGTGCGGGCGTGGCGACGGCCTACGCGATGGCGAACCTGCAGGAACGGTCGATCATGATGATCGAGGCCGGCGCCGAGGTCTACGAGGGCATGATCGTGGGCGAGAACTCCCGCGACAACGACCTCGACGTCAACATCACGAAGGAAAAGAAGCAGACCAACATGCGGGCGTCGACCGCGGACGAGGCAATCCGGATCGTCCCGCCGCGCCTGATGGGCCTCGAGCAGGCCATCGAGTTCATCAACGACGACGAGCTCGTGGAAATCACGCCGAAGCACATCCGCCTGCGCAAGAAGGTCCTGCCGTCGAACCTGCGCCCGAAGCGTCGCGACGAGCCGGCCTGACGCGGGCCGACCCGCGCAGACGCGGCCTCAGGCCGCGGGCGGACCCGATTCCGCCAGGATCTGCTGGCGGAGCGTCGTCCGGAGCCAGTCGAGGAATTCCGTCGCGGCCATGGACCGGCGCGCCGCCTCGGCCTGGACCCACGCGAGCAGCGCGAGGCGCGTCTCGTGCGGCAGGCCGTCCGTGCCGAGCGCGAGCGTGTCGCCGCAGGGGCAGTTGGCGAAGGCGTAGGTGCCGACGAGGCGCTCCGGCGCGAAGTGCCCGGCATCGACGTCGTAGGAGATGTAGCGTCCTGCCGGCACCGTGGCCTCGACGTACTCGCGGAGGGTCTGGAAGCCGCGGCCGCAGTGCGGGCACGTCTTGGGAAACAGGCTCGCGTAGTAGCGGTGAATCAGGTCGCGGACGTCGGCGGTCGACGCGTCGGGCGGGAGCATCGCGTTCCGCTCAGAAGCGGTCCGGTCGCGCCGTATCCCAGGCACGGCCCAGGCTGCCGTTCACCGTCCCCTGGAGGAGCGCGCCCGGCTCCACCGTGGGATAGATCTCGTGGTAGCTCCTGACCTCGCCGGAGCTCACCCGGCGCATCACGAACCACGGCTTGAGGTCGGCCGGCTGCTGGAAGCCCGCGGCCCCGAGGACCTCGAAGAAGCTCTTCACCGTCTCGCGGCGGAAGCGTGCCACGCGTTCGGACTTGTCGCCGACGTGCAGGCCGTGCACCAGTTCCGGATCCTGCGTCGCGACGCCCGTCGGGCACTGGTTCGTGTTGCAGCGCAGGGCCTGGATGCACCCCAGGGCGAACATCATCGCCCTCGCGGCGTTGCACATGTCGGCGCCCAGCGCGATCTTGGCCGCGATCTGGAAGCCCGTGTTCACCTTGCCGGAGGCGATGAGCCGGATGTCGTCGCGGATGCCGGCGCCGACCAGCGCGTTGTGGACGAACGAGAGGCCGTCGTTCAGGGGCGTGCCGACCGAGTCGGAGAACTCCATCGGCGCGGCGCCGGTGCCGCCCTCGGCGCCGTCGACGGTGATGAAGTCCGGGCGGACGCCCGTGTCGAGCATCGCCTTGACGATGCCGAAGAACTCGTGCCGCTTGCCCACGCACAGCTTGAAGCCGACGGGCTTGCCGCCCGACGCCTCGCGCAGCGTCTGCAGGAACTGGATGAGGCCGAGCGGCGTCGTGAACGCCGTGTGCGCGGGGGGCGAGAGGACGTCCTTCCCGGACTCGACGCCGCGGATCTCGACGATCTCCGGCGTGAGCTTCGCCGCCGGCAGGATCCCGCCGTGGCCGGGCTTGGCGCCCTGCGAGAGCTTCACCTCGATCATCCTGACGGCCGGCAGCGTGGCGCGCCTGGCGAACTCGTCCACGTCGAAGCGCCCATCGCGCGTCCGGCAGCTGAAGTACCCCGTGCCGATCTGCCAGATGAGGTCGCCGCCGGGTTCGAGGTGGTAGGGGCTCAGCCCGCCCTCGCCGGTGTTGTGCGCGAAGCCGCCCAGGCGCGCGCCCGTGTTCAGGGCGAGGACGGCGTTCTTGCTGAGCGAGCCGTAGCTCATCGCCGACACGTTGAAGATCGACGCCGAGTAGGGTTGCGTGCACGCGGCGCCCCCCACGGTGACCCGGCTGCACGCGTGGTCGGGCTCCACCGGCGCCAGCGAGTGGTTGATCCACTCGTACCCGACGGCGTAGACGTCGCGCTGGGTGCCGAACGGCAGCGTGTCCAGCTCGCCCTTGGCGCGCTGGTAGACGACCGACCGGTCGTTGCGGCTGAACGGCCGCCCGTCGCTGTTGCTCTCGACGAAGTACTGGTTGATCTCGGGCCGGATCTTCTCGAGGAGGTAGCGGCCGTGCCCGATGACGGGGAAGTTGCGGCGCACGGCCTGGCGCGTCTGGAGGATGTCGGCGAGGCCGCGGAGGATCACGGGTCCCAGGACGACCAGCGACCAGAGCACGGGTGGCCACACGACGGCGATGCCGGCGATGAGGGCCAGCGTCGCGCCGGAGGCGGCGACGAAGGCGTTGCGCATGCCTGGGAATCGGCCGCGCTCCAGGCGGGTTGAACCGGGGCGGCCGCGACGGGCCGCCCCTGCACGGTCTGGCTACCGGGGCGCCACGAAGTTCACCCGGACGGTCATCTCCACGTCGGTGGGCTGACAGTCCAGCAGGGTCGTCGTGAACTTCCAGCGCCGCACGGCGTCGGCCGCCGCGGTCTCCAGCGCGGGATCAGGCCCGTGGACGTCGCGCACGTCGCGTACGTCGCCGTGTGTGTCGATGACGGCCGTGAGCGTCACCGTCCCGTCCGCCGGCCACGCCGGGTACGCGGGGGCGACGTGCACCAGCTTGATGGGCGGCAGGATGTTGCCGCCAGCGGCCGAGGGCGGTCCCGCCTGACAGGTCTCGAGTGCGCGAGCCTGGCGCTCGGCCGCCCGCGCGGCCCGAGCCGACGCGGCCTGCCCGCCGTCGTCCGGCGCCGCCGCCGAGCCCGCCGTCACGCGGACCGTCTCCTGGAGCGTGCCCAGCGCGAGCTGCAGTCGCGCCTCCGACTGCTCGCCCACCCGGACCGGCTGCGTCAGGTCGCGGAAGCCGCGGCTCTTCACCGTCACGTGCTGCTCCCCGGCCGGCAGCCCCGTGAACTGGAAACGGCCCGCGGCATCGGTCCTCACCTCGTGCTTCGTGCGGTTCGCCGGGTCCGTCATCACGACGGCCTGGTCAGGGATCGGGCGGCCCATCCCGTCGACGACCACCCCTCCGAACTCGTGGTACGACGGCTGGGGCCCCGCGGCGGCCAGCGGGATCGCGGCGGCGAGCAAGCCGACGACGGCCGCCGCGCGGAGCGTGCGAGAGGCGGGCTGACGGTTCGTGGTGGGATCCAACATGGCTCGGACTCTCCCTTCCAGACTGGATGAACGGGCCATGGCGGGCGCGGGCGTCCATGGCGACCGGGCACGAAGCGCGCGGGCGAGATCGAGGAGGTGGCTGGCGTAGTCCGTGGCGTCGAGCCCCAGATGGAGCACGGCGTCGTCGGCCGCCCGTTCGCAGTCCACCCGGGCGCGCCGCGCGACGGCCCACGCCAGGGGCGTGCACCAGTAGACGGCGCAGGCGATCTCGGCGATGACGTGGGCCAGCCAGTCTCCGCGTGCGATATGTGCGAGCTCGTGGGCGAGCACGACGCGCCGGCGGGCGGCCGACCACTCGGCGGCATCGGGCGGCAGGAGGATGATCGGCCGGTGCGCGCCGGCGGCCAGCGGGCCGAGGGGGCGCGCGGCCGTCAGCAGACGGACGTCGCGATCGAAGCCGAGCGCCGCGGTGAGCGCGCGCCGGTCCTCGCGCCAGACGGACGCGTCGAGCGGCGTGGACGCGCCGACGAGCGCCCGCACACGCAGGAGCCCGACCACAAGACGGGCCAGGAGCAGCGCGGCGCCAGCCGCCCACAGCCAGCCAAGCGCCTGCCACGGCGCCGAGGGGCGACCCGACGGGGCCGGCTCCGGCGCGGCCACGGCCGTGGCATGTTCCGGGATCACGAGAGCGACCGCGCCGCCGACGCTGGCTGGCGGCGGCGCCGTTGCCGGCGCGTCGCCGATCGCGACCGACAGATGCCAGGTCGGCAGCACCAGCGACAGCAGAGGCAGCGCCACCGACGCGACGAGCGTGGCCGTGAGCGTCCAGTGGCGCATCGCGGCCGAGCGGCGCCGGAGGCCCCACGCGGCCATGAGGCCCAGGGCCAGCAGTGCCGAGGCGCGCAGAGCCGACCAGGCGATCCAGGCGGTCACCGCCGCCGCTCCTTGCGCGCCGTCGCGACGATCTCGGTGATCCGCTCGAGCTCGTCGTCCGAGAGCCGGGCGGCTTCGCCGCCGAGCAGCGCCGCGACGAGCCGCTCGGCGGAGCCGTCGAAGAAGGTCTCGACGACGTGGCGCACCGCGGAGCGCCGCGCGGTCTGCCGGGCCACGGCCGGCATGTACACGTAGCGGAGGCCCTCTTCCTCGTGGCGGACGGCGCCCTTGGCTTCGAGGATGCGGAGCTGCGTGCGGACGGTGGACGAGGTCGGGGCGCCGGAGAGCTCGGCCATGACCTCCGCGGCCGTCGCGCGGCCGCGCCGGTAGAGGACGTCCATGACTTCGCGTTCGCGGCGGCTAAGGGCGTGGTGTGGGGGCTTGGCCATGGCTGTTATGGAATTAGCGTAGTGTTATAAAAATAACATGTCAAGGGCTCGGGGCTCAGGGTGCGAGGGTGATGCGACCGGGCGCGGGCGATGAATCCGACGTCAGCGTGGCGGGACGATCGCCACGCGGAAGCCGATGAACGCGCGGCGGGCGCCGGGCTCCGCGGCGCCGCGCGCGGATCCGCGGACGAGCCGCGGCGGATCGGCGAAGCCGCCGCCGCGGATCGTCCAGAGCGCGTCGGCGTCGAGGTGCAGGCGGTCGTCCGATTCGTCGTAGGGGTAGGGCTGGCTGGGGCTGCGCGTCCACTCCCAGACGTTGCCGGCCATGTCGTCCAGCCCGTACGCGCACTCGGGGCAGGCGTGGGCGCCGACCGGCGCCACGCCGGGCGCGTCGAACTGGGCCCGATCGCGCCGTGCCTCCTCTCCCCACGGATAGCGGCGGCCGTCGGGCCCGCGCGCGGCCTTCTCCCACTGCGCCTCGGTCGGGAGCGTCGCCATCCAGCCGTTCCGCAGCCGCTCGGCCAACGCGGGATCGGCCGGCGGCCGCGCCGCGAGCGTGCGCGTGAGCCAGCGGCAGTAGGCGAGGGCGTCCGGCCACGACACGAACGCCACCGGCACGTCGTCGGGACCGGCGAGGGCCCGCGGGTCGGTCGTCCAGCCGGTCGCGGTGACGAACGCGGCATACTCGCCGATCGTGGTCTCGCGGCGAGCCAGGTAGAACGCCGGCAGGTCGAGCGTTCCCGCCTCCGCCGCCGCCGACCAGCGCTCGTTGGCGAACGCTTCCGGAGTGGTCGCGGGTCCCGCGCCCATCGTGAACGGACCGGCGGGGATTTCGACGAACACCGGGCGTGGCGCCTGGTCCATGGGCGACGAATGGAGCGCCGAGGCCGCCGCGAACAGCAGGGCCGCCACCGCGGCCGCGCGGCGCGGCGCCATCGTCGGTGTCATCGCGCGGCCGTGGCCTTCGCGCACGCGAAGGTCCATCCATGGCGGCAGGCCCTGGCGTACAACGCCGGCTCCGGCATGGCCAGCAGGTTGGGGCCGCCCTCGCGGACGAGCAGCCGCAGGTCGAGCGCGCGGGGATCGGCCGACGCCGGAGGGTCGGCGTCGAGGAGGTTCACGCATCCGGCCTGGAAGCGCCCCTCGCAGGCCCGGGTGAAGTACGACAGTGCCCGCTCCGGGTCGGGCTCCACGATCCGGCCTTCCACGAAGTGCCGCCCCAGGTCATTGCACGCCCAGGCCGCATTGTCGGCGCAGTAGGTGGCTTCGATCGCGACGAGGCGGCGGCAGGCGGTCGGGCGGCCCTCGGCGCAGGCCTGCTGCCAGAAGGGCAGCGCGTCACCGACGTGCATGCCATCGGTACGCCCGGTGGCCGTCATGACGGCGAAGAAGACGCCCCAGGCCGCCATGTGGGCGAGGTTGCGCCGTCCGAGCGGCGGCTCGAGCCCCAGCGCCGTGACCCACGACCGCTCGCCCAGGCGCGCGACGAGGCCGTCGATCGCCGGGACGAGGAGGTTCAGGAGCGGCACGCAGAGGAGCTTGTCGTAGAAGGTGGGCAGGCCCAATGCGCCGAGGAGCGCGTAGAGCAGGAACACGCCCGCGCCGTAGGCCACGCCGAACAGGAGGCGTCCCAGGGGCGTCCTTGGAGACGTGGACGGATCGGTGACCAGCAGGTGCAGGCCCAGGAACACGGCCGTCGGGATCTCGGAGTCCACGAAGTACGGCACGCCCGTGACGGCCGCGTAGGCGGCGCTCAGGCCGAAGAGGGTCGCCGCCGCGCCGGCCGTCACCGGCGTGATCGAGAAGGAATACATGACCACCAGGCCGATCAGGAACAGCACGAGGTACATGTGCGGCCCCAGGCCGAAGGTGGTGTTGATCTCCTGCGCCCAGGTCACCCGGGTGGTGCCGGTCGCGAGCAGCGCCAGCGAGAAGAGCGCGAGCGAGAAGGCCGAGGGATTGAAGACGTGGACGCGGCGGCCGTCCCGGGTCCAGCGCACGAACGCCTTGCCCAGGAACCCGGCGGCGATCAGGACGAACTGCCAGGCGAACCAGTCGTCCTTGAACCACAGGAAGAGGTTCGTGCTGAACACGATCGGCAGGGGGCCGAAGCCCATCGCGTAGGGGTGACCGCGGGTCCAGGCCAGGAGGATGTCGAACGCGTACGCCACGCACACCTGGGCGGCAAGCAGCGTGGCGTAGGGATAGACCGGCGGCCAGTACCAGCCCCAGTAGGCGTAGACCCCGAGGTGGCAGCACAGCTGGATGTAGTGCTGGGGCCGCGGCGCCGCCGGGACGAACCCCGCCACGCCGGTCTTCCGATACCGCACGGCGAGCGCCGCCTGCCAGAGGAGCAGCGCGGCGGCCGCTCCCCAGAAGGCGAGCGTGAGCGACCGGCTCGCGCGGACGCGCGGCAGCAGGCTGAGCGCCAGCAGGCCGCCCGTGAACGCCAGGGGCGTGGCGAGCGCCGCCAGCCCGTGCGCGGGCGACGCCGGATCCGTCGTCTGCCCTGGCGGCGCGGCCGGGCCGCGGGCCCGGCGCCTGCTCGGCGAGGTCGAAGCCACGAGTCGTCAGCCTTGTACCACCGCGACAGAGCCCGTGCAACCGGGCCCGGCGTCGGTTGACAAGCCAGGGGCGTCCAGTCCATCCTGTGCCGGTTTTTCGGTCCCTCCCCTCCTTGGAGCGCACGAGCCTATGACGACGAGAACCTCTCGGAACTGGCTGCCGCACGCCCTGGCCGGCGTGCTGGCGGTGATCGTCGCGATCGCCGTCGCCGGGCTGCCAGGGGACGCCCGTCAGCAGGGAGACTGGCCCGGGATCACGGGCGGCGACACCTCCACACGGTACTCGCCGCTCGATCAGATCACGGCGTCGAACTTCGCCAACCTCAAGGTGGCGTGGGAATGGGACGGCAAGGACCTGCCGCCGGGTGTGGAACTCGGCGAGATCAACGCGCGCGGCCTGCCCATCTACGTGGAGGGCATGCTCGTCACCGTCTCCGGGCCCCGGCGCACGGTTGTCGCGATGGACGCGGCCACGGGCAAGACGCTCTGGCATTTCCAGGAGCCGCTCACGCCGCGGCACGAGTACTCGATGCGCTCGAACCACGGCAAGGGCGTGGCCTACACGAAGATCAACGGCAAGGGCGCCATCATCGTCGTGACCCCGGGCTTCTTCCTGCACGCGCTGGACCTGAAGACGGGCAAGCCGATCGAGGGGTGGGGCGGGTCGGTGCCGGTCAGCGGATTCCCGAAGACGGGGTCGGTGGACCTGCTGAAGGACCTGATCGCCGACTGGGGCCCGTGGCGCCAGGCGGAGCAGAAATACGACGCGGCCAAGGGCCTGCCGCTGGAGCTCGGCTACATCACGTCGTCGTCTCCGCCGATCGTCGTGAACGACGTGATCGTCGTCGGGAACTCGGCCGAGCAGGGCTACAACCAGACGCGCATCGAGAACGTGCCGGGCGACATCCTCGGGTACGACCTGAAGACCGGCAAGTTCCTGTGGAAGTTCAACGTGATCCCGCGGCCGGGCGAGTTCGGCCACGAGACGTGGGAGAACGACGCGTGGCGTTGGTCGGGTGACATCTCGTCCTGGGCGCCGCTGTCGGCCGACCCGTCGCGCGGCCTCGTCTACATTCCGACCAACAGCGCCACCATCGACTACTTCGGCGGCTTCCGGCCTGGCGACAACCTGTTCGCCACGAGCATCCTCGCGCTCGACGTGAAGACCGGCAAGCGCGTGTGGCACCACCAGTTCGTCAAGCACGACATCTGGAACTACGACACGCCCACGGCGCCGGTGCTTCTCGACGTGAACGTCGGCGGCCGCCGGGTTCCCGGTGTCTTCCAGATCACGAAGCAGGCCTTCGTCTATTCCTTCAACCGCTACACGGGCGAGCCGATCTGGCCCATGAAGGAGATCCAGGTGCCGGCCTCGAAGGTCCCGGGGGAGGTGCTGTCGAAGACGCAGTTCGTTCCGACCGTGCCCGCGCCGTACGACCTGCAGGGCCGCACCGAGGCGCAGCTCATCGACTACACGCCCGAGATCAAGAAGCTGGCCCTGGCGCGCGCCAAGGAACTGGATCTCCTCTCGGTGCTGTTCGAGCCGCCCGTCCACCTGGGCAACGCGGAAGGCCGGACGGCGGCGAACATCTGCCCGGGCGGCGGCGGTGGCGCGAACATCACCGGGCCGCCGGCGGCCGATCCGACGTCGGGCGTCATCTTCGTGGCTTCGACGAGCGGCTGCTCGCCGACGACGCTCGAGGACGCGAAGCTGCGTGACAACGACAAGCAGACCGGCACGACGCTGGCCCAGTGGGTGAGCACCCACGAGCCGGCGCGGCCTCGTCCCGTGATGGAAGGGGATCCGCTCCGCGGGATCCCGGACATCTTCAAGGGCCCCGTGGGACGCATCACGGCCATCGACATGAACACGGGCCAGCACCTGTGGATGATCCCGAACGGCGACATGTCCACGCGGGATCAGGAGCTGTTCCGCAACAACCCGCTGCTGAAGGGCGTCAACGTCGATACGAACTGGGGCCGCCGCAGCAGCCCCGCCATGGCCGCGACCTCGACGCTCCTGCTGGCCACGGGTCAGACGGCCGACAACAAGCCGAATCTGTTCGCCATCGACAAGAAGACCGGCAAGCGCGTGGGCGCCGTCGTCACGCCGCGCCTCGGCGGCTACGGCCTCATGACCTACATGCACCAGGGCAAGCAGTACGTCGTCATTCCCGTGAACGGCGGCTACACCGCGATGGCGCTGCCCTGAGCCGCGCACGACGCGGGCAGGATCACAGAGACAGCACGGGGCTGGCCTTCACCGAGGGCCGGCCCCGTCGTGCGTCAGGCGCTCGTCTGCCGGAACGGCGAAAGGACACCCACATGGCCACCGAACGGCCCCATCCCGACGACAGCCTCCGCGCGGCGAGCCGCCGCCAGTTCATGAAGTTCCTGGCCGCGAGCCCGCTGCTTGCCCTGGCCGAACCGGCCTTCGGCGATGCCTGGCGAACGGTGGACACCTCCGGGCCCCTCGCGCGCTGCACGTCGTGCGGCGAACCGCTGGGCTTCCAGCAGCAGGCCGGCGGGATGCCGACGCTGCCGGGGGCGAGCGCCATCGACGACCAGTTCGGGGGCCAGCTCGTCGAGACGCCAGGCGAGGCCATCAACGTGTGGGACTTCGAGCGCGTAGCCGCGGCGAACACGCTGCCGCCGCACTGGGCCTACATCCACATGGGCGTGGACGACCTGGAGACGCGCGTCGCCAACCGCGAGGGCTACCTGCGCCTGATGCTCCGCCCCCGGCGGCTCGGCGCCGAACCATCGCTGGACACGAAGGTGAGCCTGCTCGGCCGCACGTGGGACACGCCGCTCTTCCTGTGTCCGGTGGCCGCACTCGAGGCCTACCACACGCAGGGCGAGAGCGGCGCCGGGCGGGCGGCGAAGGCCAGGAAGATCCTGCAGATCCAGTCGCACCAGAGCTCGCAGTCCTACGAGCAGATCATGGAGGCGCGCGGCGAACCGCACTGGTTCCAGCTCTACGCGAACGCCGACTGGGGCATCACCGAGCGCACGATCAAGAAGGTCGCGGCCATGGGGTGCCCCACGCTCGTGTGGACGGTGGATCTGCTCGGCGGCAGCAACCGCGAACTCTCGTCGCGCGCGCTCGGCACCAGGCGCTACGACCAGCCGCTCTGCCAGAACTGCCACAACCACCAGCCTGGGTACCAGCGACCCATGCACCGGGGCGTGGACGGTCCCAAGGGGCCGCGATATCCGTTCGACTGGGAGTACATCAAGCGCCTCCGCGATGCGACGCCGATGAAGCTCGTGCTGAAGGGCATCACCACGCGCGAGGACGCAGAGCTGTGCGTGAAGTACGGCGTCGACGCCGTGTTCGTGTCCAATCACGGCGGCCGTGCCGAGAACAGCATGCGGGGAACGATCGACAGCCTGCCGGAGGTGGTCGCCGCGGTGAAGGGGCGCGTGCCGGTGATGATCGACAGCGGCGTGCGCCGCGGGGCCGACATCTTCAAGGCGCTCGCGCTGGGCGCGGACGCCGTCGGCATCGGGCGGCCGTACGTGTGGGGACTCGGGGCGTTCGGCCAGGCGGGCGTCGAGCGCGTGATCGACATCCTGATGGACGAGTTCCGGATGGTGATGCGGCAGACGCGGACGGCGAAGCTCGACGACATCGGCCCGCAGTACGTCATGGAGGGCCGGGTGCCGATGGCGCTGCGCGATCACAAGAACGGGTTCGGGCTGTGAGGGCGGTGGCGATGCGCGCCGTCCTCGCCGTCGCTGTCCTCGCGGCCGCCGCGGCTCCAGCGGCGGCGCAGCAGGGGGCCGTGGACTTCACGATCTCGGGCACCTCGACCATCCGCGGCTGGTCGTGCGCCGCGAAGGGCGCCGTCGCCGTCACGCCAGGCGCGCCGGGCGCCGCGGCGCCCGGGTTCCCCGGCGGCGTCCAGGCGGCCACGTTGACCGTCCTGCACAAGGACATCACGTGCGCCAACGACGAGATGACCGAGCACATGCACCAGGCGATGAAGTCCGACACGTTCAAGGAGATCGTGTTCCGCCTGGAGAAGTACGCCCCGTCCGGCTCGTCGGTCGACGTGACCGGGACGATGACGATCCTGGGCGTCACGAAGCCCGTGACGGTGCCTCTGACGCTGAAGCCCGGCGCCGGCGGCGTCGAGGTCGAAGGCGCGACGTCCCTCGACATGACCGCCTACGGCGTCGAGCCGCCGGTCGTGATGCTGGGAATGCTACGCGTGCGCCCGCAGATCCGGATCGAGTTCCGCGGCGTCGTGCCGGGTCAGTAGTCGCGGCACCGGAGCGCCAGCCGGCCCGTCGCCAGCGCCAGATCCAGGTCGGCGACGAGCAGGCCGGGCTCCCCGTACGGCTGCCAGGCCAGCACGGTCCCGTCGGGCCGCACGATGGCCGACGTGGTCGGCGACCCGTCGCTGGCATAGTTCACGGCCGCGACCCAGCAGGTGTTCTCGGCGGCCCGGCAGAGGAGGGCCTTCTCGTGGAAGGTGTTCGCCGGCTCCGCGAACGTCGAGGGCCGGTAGCTGCCCGCGTCCGCCTCGTGGAAGTGCGGCACGAAGACGACCTGCGCGCCCCGGCGGGCGGCCCAGCGCACCGTCTCCGGATAGCGCCAGGCTTCGTGGCAGATCGACACGCCGAAGGTGAGGGCGCCGGACTGGAACAGGCTGCGCTCGTCGCCGGCGCCGTAGGTGGGCTCCTCGGACGGATCGATCTGGGTCTTGTCCTGCACGCCCAGCACGGTGCCGTCGCGCCCGATGACGATCGTCGTCAGGCGCGGCCGATCCGCCACGAGGCGCTCGGAGCCCAGGAGCACCGTGATCTCGGCCGCCCGCGCCGCCTCGGCGACGCGCCGCCACGCGCGCTCCAGGAAGGCGCCGTCCGGTGGAGGGACCGTGCGGCCCGGACTGCGGTACCCCGGGACGAAGCCCTCGGGAAAGCAGACCAGGTCGGCGCCGGCGCGCCCGGCATCGGCGACGGCGCCCTCGGCGTACGCGACAGCGGCCTCGGGCGAGGGCGGGTAGGGCAGGTTGGCGAGGGCGATCCGGACGCTGGCCACGACTGACCTCCCTTCACGGCGGGCCGTACGCCGACCGTGCCACGACTTCCGGGAACAGCCGCCTCTCGGCCCGGTTGTCCGGCCCGCCCGCCTCCAGTCTAGTCGACCGTTGCGGCCCCCGGCCCGGCCGCCTATGGGAAGATGCCGAGCTCCATGTAGCTGCGGGCGACCTTGTGGATCGCGGTCAGGAAGGCCGCCGTCCGCAGGTCCGGGACGTCGGGGTGACGCCGCCGCGTCTCGCGCAGGCCGTTGTAGGCGTTCACCATCGTCTCCTCGAGACCGGAATTGACCAGGTCCAGTTCGTCGGGGCCCTTGACGAGGGCCGCGCGCTGCGCCTCGCTGAACGCCGTGCCGGTCGCGAGCTCGATGGCCCGGAGCATCTGGCGCTCGTTGGCCTCTTCGTGCCGCTTCGACAGCCGCCCGAAGCGGACGTGGGACAGGTTCTTCAGCCACTCGAAGTAGGAGACGGTCACGCCGCCGGCGTTGGCGTAGATGTCGGGGATCACCAGGACGCCCTTCCGGCGGAAGATCGGGTCGGCGTCGGGCGTGGTGGGGCCGTTGGCGCCCTCGAGCACGATCTTCGCCTGGACGCGGGGGGTGTTCTCGGCCGTGAACTGGTTCTCGAGCGCCGCGGGGATGAGCACGTCACACGCCATCTCCAGGGCCGCCGCCGTGCCCGGCAGCGGTGTCGCGCCCGGGAAGGTCAGGATCGAGCCGCCGTTCTTCCGATGTTGGAAGACCTCGTCCTCGTGGAGGCCCTTCGGGTTCGCGATGGCACCCTCGCGCTCGGCGATGCCCACGATGAGGGCGCCGGCCTCGCGACAGAACTTCGCGGCGTGGTAGCCCACGTTTCCGAGTCCCTGCACGACGATCGTCTTGCCCTCGAGGCCCGGCGACAGTCCCAGCGCCCGCATGTCCTCGGCGTGTGAGCACGCCTCGCGGAGCGCGTAGAAGAGGCCTCGGCCGGTGGCCTCCCGGCGTCCGCTCACGCCTCCCTGCGCGAGGGGCTTGCCGGTGACGCAGCCGATCGCATCGAGCTGCCCGGGATGAAGGGCGGCGTACGTGTCGGCGATCCACGCCATCTCGCGTTCGCCCGTGCCGTAGTCGGGCGCGGGCACGTCGATGCCTGGGCCGATGAAGTCCTTCTTCGCGAGCTCGTGGGTGTAGCGCCGCGTCACCCGTTCGAGCTCCTCGACGGTGTACCGCGACGGATCGATGCGGATGCCGCCCTTCGCGCCGCCGTACGGCACGTCGACGATCGCGCATTTGTAGGTCATGAGCGCGGCCAGGGCCATGACCTCCTCTTCGTGGACGTCGGGGGCGTAGCGGATGCCGCCCTTCGTGGGCAGCTTGTGATGGCTGTGCTCGACGCGCCAGCCGTGAATCACCTCGATGCGCCCATCCGCGCGCCGGAGCGGGAAGTCGAACCTGTAGATGCTGTTGCAGCACCGGATCTGCGACAGCAGACCCTCTGGGTAGTCCGTGAAACGCGCCGCGTCGTTGAAGTAGCGGCTCACCTGATCGAAGAAGGACTCGCTCGTCGAGGCCATGCGTTCAACTCCGGTGTGTGGAGGCGTTCGGTCGGGTGCCCTCGGGGGCAAGGAAGTGTCAGCCCGTTGACTCAAATGGTCAAAACTGCCGGTAAGACGGACGGTCTGTCGGTCGGATCACCTGTATGTACGCCGTCTTTCGCCAGGCTGAGGGCAAAGCCCCTGGCAAGATTGACACAGGATTGCGCACTTCGTCACTGAAAATGGCGAAATCGTTCGCCGACGGCACATCCCTTGCCACAATTGCGGCTAGCATTTCGCGCGAGCCCTCCTCCAGGCCTATGTTGTTGAGTCTGCTGCCCTTCGCCGCTCGTGACTTCGCCGTCGATCTCGGGACGGCGAACACGGTCGTTTTCGCCCCCGGGCGCGGTGTGGTCGTGGACGAGCCGTCGATTGTCGCCATCAACACCGACAGCGACCGCACCGAGGCAGTCGGACACGCCGCGCATGCGATGCTCGGGCGAACGCCCGCGAACATCACCACCGTCAGGCCGCTGCGCGAAGGCGTCATCGCCGACTTCGAAGCGACCGAGCGGCTCCTCAGTCATCTCATCAAGAAGGCACAGGGCAGTCTCACGTGGCGCCGCACGCGCCTCGTGATCGGCATCCCGTCGGGCATCACCCAGGTGGAGCGGCGCGCCGTCGTCGACAGCGGCTACCGGGCGAAGGCGTCGGAGGTGCACCTGGTGGACGAGCCGATGGCGGCCGCGATCGGCGCCGGCCTCCCCATCACCGAAGCCACGGGCAGCATGGTGGTCGACGTCGGCGGCGGCACCACCGACATCGCCGTGATCTCACTGGGCGGCATGGTGTTCTCGAGCGCAATCCGCGTGGCCGGCAATCACATGGACGACGCCATCATCGCGTTCCTGCGGAGGCGTCACGGCCTCCTGGTCGGCGAGCGGACCGCCGAGGACGTGAAGATTCGCCTGGGCTCGGCGTGCCCTGGTGAGCCCGTGCGCGAGATGGAGGTCCGCGGCCGATGCCTGCGCGAGGGACGGCCCCGGATCGTCGTCGTCGGGGAGAACGAGGTCCGCGAGGCCCTCACCGAGCCGCTGAAGGCGATCGTCGGCGCCGTGAAGGGGGCGCTCGAGAGCATTCCGCCCGAGATCGCCGCCGACATCTACGAGGACGGCATCGTCCTCACCGGCGGCGGGGCGCTGCTCACGCGGTTCGACGAGCGCCTGCGCGCCGAGACCGGCGTGCCCGTGCGGGTCGCCGACGAGCCCATGACGTCGGTCGTCAAGGGCGCCGGCCGCATGCTGGACGACACGGCGCTCCTGCGCCGCGTCGCGCTCGCGGCCTAGCTGGGTCCGGCCGGCCCGCCCGCGGTCCGCTCCACGTCTTTGCTATCCTGAGGGCCCATGCCGCCCACCCAGGATGAGATCCGTCCCGCCAAGCTGTGGCGCTCGATGACCGCCGATCGCCGCACGGCCGCGGCCGCGGCCTTCTGGAACGACGAAAACGCCGCGCTCGAACAGGCCGAGGCCATCGCGCTCATCGCCCGGCAGATCAAGTTCCGGCCCAAGAGCGTCCAGATGCTGCCCGTCGACAAGCGCGCGAAGTACCTGGCCTCCATCGCCCAGGTGTCCGACCTGCTCGCGGCGCGGCTCCTCGTCGTCTATCACCTGGAATTCCAGCGTCCGATGATGGGCGCCTTCCTCGACGCACTCGGGATCGCCCACAAGGACGGGCTCATCGAGGAGGAGACACCGAAGGCCCCGGAACCGGCGGCCGTGACCGCGGCCGCCGATCAGCTCGCGGCGGCGTTCCCGAAGGCCGATGTCGGCCGCTACTTCTGGACCCTGCTCTGGCAGGATCCCGAGACCTGGGGAGCGCTGCAGGATCGCCCGGAACTGGCCGAGGTGAGCTGATGCCGGCGTTCGAGCGGCACGTGTTCGTCTGCGGCAACCAGCGCGCGGAAGGGCATCCGCGCGGCTGCTGCGATCCGACCGGCGGCGAGGCCCTGCACAAGCGCTTCAAGCAGGCCATCGCCGACCGCGGGCTGAAGCGCAGCGTCCGCGCCAACCGCGCCGGCTGCCTGGACCAGTGCGAGCACGGCCCCACCGTGGTCGTCTACCCGGACGCGGTCTGGTATGGCGGCGTCTCCGCGGCGGATGTCGGCGAGATCGTCGAGTCGCACCTGGTCGGCGGCATTCCGGTCGAACGGCTCCGGCTGGCCGACACCTGCATCAATACCGGCGCCTGCGAACACAAGCCGCGCCGGGCGGCCGCCGTGTAGGCGCGCCCGGCGATGAGCGAACTCTTCACGGCGGACAACGTCATCGCGCTGCTCACGCTGACGGCCCTCGAGGTCGTGCTCGGCGTGGACAACGTGATCTTCATCTCCATCCTGTCGGGCAAACTGCCGGCCGCGCAGCAGGCGCGCGCACGCCGCGTCGGCCTCCTGGCGGCGATGGTGATGCGCATCCTGCTGCTGGGCTCGCTGGCGTGGATCGCGCGCCTGACGACCCCGCTCGTGACCGTGCTCGGCCGCGGCATCTCCGGCCGCGACCTGATCCTGCTGGTGGGCGGACTCTTCCTCATCGCCAAGGCGACGATCGAGATTCACGAGAAGCTGGAAGGCGTCGACGGGGAGCGCTCGGCGAGGGTGGCCCCGTCGTTCGGGGCCGTGATCGCCCAGATCATGCTGCTCGACATCGTGTTCTCGCTCGACTCGGTGATCACGGCGGTCGGCATGGCCGACTCGCTGGCGGTGATGGTCACGGCCGTGGTGCTGGCCGTGGCCATCATGATGCTGTCGGCCGAGCCCGTGTCGGCGTTCGTGATGCGCCATCCCACGGTGAAGGTCCTGGCCCTGAGCTTCCTCCTGCTCATCGGCATGTCCCTCGTGGGCGAGGGCCTCGGGCAGCACATCCCCAAGGGCTACATCTACTTCGCGATGGGCTTCTCGGTGTTCGTCGAGATGATCAACCTGCGCGTCCGCCCCGCGAGCGAGCCCGTCAGCCTCCACACGCCCTACAGCCCCGACGACGACGGCGCCTGAGCCCGGTGCGATCCGCGGCCGGGCCTAGGTCGCGCGTGCCGTGAGCTCGTCGATGGCGCGGGCGCCGTGGTCGATCGCGCAGTCGGTGTAGGCGTACGCCCCGGCGTCCGAATTCGCGATGGCGATACGGCCGAGCGGCCTCCTGGCCACGGCGCACGGCTGCTCGCCGCCCTCGAGCCAGAACGGATCGGCGAGCGAATTGTATTGGTAGGCGTAGCCGTGCGGCCAGCGGTTCACGGTGATGCCGAGGATGTCGGCGGCCGGATCGAACCCGCCGCCGTCCAGGATGCGGCCGAGCTGATCGCGGATGCTCCGCTCGATCGTCTCGAACGACGTCCTGAGCAGCTCCGCGCGGCCGGCGACGTGCTGGGCGGGACCCGGCAGCCCCGGCTTGCACGCGGCCTTGGTCATGTGGACGACGATCGGCCCGTCCGGCGACGTCTGGTGCTTGTAGGCGCCGAGGCTGACCGGGAAGTCCAGGTTGGCCGACGCGTGCCACATGCCGGGCGCCGAGACGCTGTTCACCTTCAGCTGCTGGAACGCCGTCCACTTGCGGATGAAGACGTTCGTGTAGACGAGCGGCACTTTCTTCGCGTAGTGGAGGGCCGTCACCTGTGCCTCGGGGAAGTCGGTGCAGATGTGCGGGATCACGTGGTGCCAGCACGCCAGGACGCACGCCTTGGCCCGCACCGTGTAGATCGCCCCGCCCCGCGCGTACTGCACCGACACGGTCTGGGCCGTTGCCGGGGGGCCGTCGTGGGCCACCTTCACGACGGTGCTGTTCAGGCGGATCCGGGCCGGAGACCCCGCGTCGTCGAGCTTCGCGTAGTCGATCTTCGCGGTGACGATGTCGTCGGCGGTCGAGCCCGGCACGGCCGCCGGGATCAGGCCGCGGACGATGAGGCGCGCGACCGACGCGTTGCCGTCGGGGAAATGGAAGTAGTAGTCCTCGGCCGCGGGGTTTCGGATCGAGTCGTAGTTCTGGCCCGGCCCTGCGGTCTCGTCGAGGTGCATGCCCTGGAATCCGGGCAGGCCCAGGCCGAAGGCGTCCTGCGCGGGCACCGCGTCCACGCCGAATCCGAACAGGCCCCAGGTCCGCGTCTGGTAGATGCCGAGCACGCGCGGATCGAGCTTCCACTCCTTCGTGACGAAGTCGGTGTAGCTCATGCGCGCGAGCTTCGCCTTCTTCTCCGCCGACGACAGGCCCGGGAAGATGTCCCGCTTCTCGGTGGTGAGCTGGAGGATCTGGCGCTGGATGGCGGGCGGCAGCGGCGTCCGCGCGAGGAACTCCCGCGTGGGATTGCGCGACGTGCCGACGACCAGCCGATCCGCGCCGAACGTCTCCGCGTCGAAGAACGTGCCTCCCGACATGCCGAGCGACCGGTACAGGTTGGCGTCGAGCACCTGCTCGTAGCGGCCCACGTCGATGCCCAGGTCGTTGATGAGGCCCTTGGCGACGGCCGAATAGGGCGCCGGGCTGTCGATGGACTGGGTGCCGCCGTAGCCGATGAACGTGCGGCCGTCGTGGACGTACTCGTTGCGCTTGGCGTGGCCGCCGAAGTCGTCGTGGTTGTCGAGCACCAGGATCGTGGCGTTCGGGCCGGCCTTCTTCCTGAAGAAGTGCGCGGCGGCGAGGCCGCTGATGCCGCCCCCGACCACGACGAGGTCGTAGGTCTCGCGCCGGTCGATCGCGCCCGCGAGATCGAACCGCCCGTCCTTCAAGCGGTGGGCGATCTCGAAGGACCCGTCGTGGCTGCCCCGCATCCCGGTGAGCGACGGCGGATAGTAGCCGGCCGCCTTCTCGATGCCGGGATCCGGCGGCACGGGCGGCTCACCGGGGCCACAGCCCGACAGCAGGCTGGCGCCGCCCAGGCCCACCGCCACTCCGCCGATGAAGTCCCGACGGGTGATCGGACGGTCCATGCCGAGTTCGCGATCGCGCTTGGTGCTCATGTGGCCGGATTGTAGCTCGTCACCCTGGCCTGGTCTGTCGGACGTCCGTCCCGGCGCCCGGCCCGGGGACTTTTCCCACCCGGCCGGCCGATCCGGACCGTTGGATTGCCCTCATGGCGGCGGCAGCCGTTCGGGCCTGTCTGCCAGCGCGTCAATTTCTTCGATCCGGACATCCAAATCACTGATTTGCCGGGGGTTGCCGGCCCGTTCAAGTTCTTGACACGTGCTCGACCGCAGTCGGACAATTTGGCGCCGCTCATGGGAAGCGCCGGCCCCTTCGGCGTTGTCTGCCCGGCGTTGGGTGGGCGGCTTCGGAGGTCATACATGCGATCGCGCTTGGTATGGACGTTGGCGATCGCGGCCCTCGTGGCCGCGCCGCTCGCTGGATGGGCGCAACAGACGACCGGCAACCTGCGTGGGACGGTGACGGACGAATCGGGAGCCGTGCTCCCGGGAGTCACGGTCACGCTGCGGGGCCCGAACGTCGCCGGCACGCCCTCGACGGTCACGAACGAACAGGGCGTCTACCGGTTCCCGAACCTGCCGCCCGGCACGTACGCCATCACCGTGGAGCTCGCCGGGTTCGCGACGAGCACACAGACCGGCATCCCGGTCGCGCTCGGCGGCACTGCCGACGTGCCCGTGCAGATGCAGCTCAGCACCCAGCAGGAGACCATCACCGTCACTGCCGAGGCGCCGGTCGTGGACTCGACCAGTTCGCAGGTGTCCACGAACTACTCGCGTGAGTGGGTGGAGAACGCGCCGGTCCGCCGCTTCACGTTCTTCGATCTCATCAACGCGGCCCCGGGCGTCAGCCCCTCGACCTCGACGAGCTCGCGCTCGCAGTCGTTCGGGTCGGCCACCAACGAGAACATGTACCTGCTGGACGGCACGGACTTCACGGCGCCGCTCACCGGCGCCGCGTGGCCGTGGCCGAACACCGACGCCATCGAAGAGGTGCAGGTGCTCTCGCTCGGCGCGCCCGCCGACTACGGCAACCTCGCGGGCGCCGTGTTCAACGTCGTCACCCGGCAGGGCACGAACACCTTCAAGGGCGACGGCAACTTCTACTACATGAACGACAGCCTGACGGGCCGCAACACCACCGACAGTCAGGACGACGGGCTGCCGTACCACCGGGACCAGTTCCGGGACATGACCGTGCAGCTCGGCGGTCCGCTGATGAAGGACAAGTTCTGGTTCTTCGGCTCCTTCCAGTACCAGAAGGACGCGGACTCCCAGCCGGGCACCGATCCGGCGTTCCCGGCCGTGTCGACGGCCAAGCGCTACTTCTACAAGCTGAACTACCAGATCAACCAGAACAACCGCCTGCAGTTCCAGATGCACGACGACTTCTACCGGATTCCGGCCCGGGCGTCGGCACTGACGGCGCCCAGCACCATCAGCGTCGAGTCCGGCCACAACCCGTCGCCCGGCTTCCTCTGGTCGTCGGTCATCACGCCGACCACGGTGTTCGAGGCCCGCTACTCGGGCTTCTACGGCGTCGACCACGGCGATCCGCTGAACGGCGGCCCGCGCGTGGCGCCGCGCTTCTTCGACCTCGACACCGGCGCGATCACCGGCGGCATCTACGGCTGGTACGACGGCAAGAGCCAGAAGACGGCGTTCTCGGGCAAGCTGACGAAGTACGCCGACGACTTCCTGAACGGCAGCCACGACTTCAGCGTGGGCGTGCAGTTCAACAGCGGCTTCGGCGAGTACACCTACGGCTACAACGACTACATCTACACCTACGGCGGTGAGCCGTACTACGGCTACACCCAGCTGCCCTACATCCAGGGCGGCCGGATGAAGGGCGTTGGCATCTTCGCCGACGACACGTACAAGGTGGGCCGCGCCACGTTCAACCTCGGCCTGCGCTTCGACAACAGCAAGGCGTATTTCCGGTCGCTGGACGTGCTCGACCGGAACGGCGATCCCACCGGCACGAAGACCGCGGCCGTGGACAAGGTGTTCGGGTGGACGGCCCTCTCGCCGCGCCTGGGCGTCAACGTGAAGCTCAACGAGAGCGGCTCCACGCTGCTGAAGGCCCACTACGGCCGCTACTACCGCGGCATCGTCACCGGCGAGTTCGATGCGACCACGCCGACCGTGTCGCCCCGCTACCTCGTGACCGCGTACAACCCGGATCTCAGCCCGGCTGAATCCGAGGTCGTGTCGGACAACTCCAACCTCCGGGTCGACCCCGACCTCAAGAACCCGTACACCCACCAGTTCATCGTGGCCCTCGAGCAGCAGCTCGGCGGCGATCTCGGCTTCTCGATCAACTACGTCGGCAAACGGAGCCGGCGCCAGACGGCGTTCAACGACATCGGCGGCCAGTACACCCTGGTGCCGTTCGCGGCGCCGGCCGGCGCGAACGTGTCGCAGGTCTACGCCCTGACCGGCGGCAGCCGCCTGTTCCAGCTCGAGAACGACGACCGGATGTTCTCGGACTACAACGGCGTCGCGTTCGAGCTCAAGAAGCGGATGTCCAACCGCTGGCAGGCCAACTTCGGCCTGACGCTGTCGAAGAGCACCGGGCGCCAGGGATCGAGCTCGGCCCGCTCCACGCCGCTCACCTCGCAGACGAGCACGGCCGGCACCTTCGGCCAGAACCCGAACGACTACATCAACAGCGACGGGCGCCTGATCGGCGACCGGCCGGTGGTGCTGAAGACGCAGTTCGTCTACCAGGCCCCGTTCGGCATCACGGCGTCGATGAACCTGCAGGCGCAGAGCGGGCGCCCGATTTACACCGAGGTCCGCGCGACCGGCTCGGTCACGAATCTCGGCACGACCCGCATCCTCGCCAACCGCGTGGACGGCAGCGAGCGCACCAAGCAGTGGACCACGCTCGACGCCCGGCTCGAGAAGTCGTTCTCGCTCGGCGGCACCTCCGAGCTGGCCGTGTTCGGGGACTTCCTCAACCTCCTGAACAGCGATGCGAACGAAAGCGTCCTGGACCGCCGCCTGGGCAACACCAACTACGGCGTGCCCTCGCGGTTCATCCTCCCGCGGCGCCTGATGCTGGGCGGCAAGTTCCGCTTCTAGCCCGGCACCTGCAGGCGGCGGGTCACACCGCCGTCCACATCTCGACGGGGTGGCGTCTGACGGCGCCACCCCGTTCGCACGTACGGCGCGGCGCGAGGCCGTTCGGGTCGCGGCGTACCGATACAGGCGTTCGGTCACCACGGGCGGGGACGCGGGCCCCCCGTGTTCACCGCACGATTCAGCCTTGACATCCCCAGCCGAACTCCAGACAATCCGCGGCGACCCGTCCGGCTCTTCGTTTCCGGTTCGTTTCGTTCCGATCGGAGGTCTCATGGCAGGTTGGCGTGTCGTCGGCGTTCTGGCTCTGTCCGCGGTGCTCGCGGTGACGTGGGAGGCGGCGGCGCAGCGCACCACGGGCGACGTCCGCGGCGTGATCACCGACGAATCGGGCGCGGTGCTCCCGGGCGTGACCGTGACCCTCCGGGGCCCCGCCGTGCAGGGCGCTCCCACGACGGTCTCGAACGAGTCGGGCGTCTACCGGTTCCCCAATCTCGCTCCCGGGATCTACGAGGTGTCGACGGAGCTGGCGGGATTCTCGACCAAGACGCAGACGGGCATCCAGGTGGCTCTTGGCGCGACGGCGCAGGTCGACGTGCAGATGGCCGTCAGCACCCAGCAGGAGACGATCACGGTCGTCGCCGAGGCGCCGGTCGTCGATTCGGCGACGACCGAGATCGCCACCAATTACACCCGCGAGTGGGTCGCGAACGCGCCCGTCCGTCGCTTCACCTTCTTCGATCTCATCAACGCCTCACCGGGCGTCTCGCAGGGCAACACGTCGGGGTCGCGGTCCCAGGCCTTCGGATCGGCGACGAACGAGAACCTGTACCTGCTGGACGGCACCGACTTCACGGCGCCGCTGAGCGGGGCCGCCTGGCCGTGGCCCAACACCGACGCCATCGAGGAAGTGCAGGTGCTCTCGCTCGGCGCCAACGCCGAGTACGGCAACGTCGCGGGCGCCGTGTTCAACATCGTCACGCGCCAGGGCGCGAACACCTTCCACGGCGACTCGAACATCTACTACCAGAACCAGAGCCTCACCGGGCGGAACACGACTGCGGAACAGGACGACGATCAGCCGTACAACCGCGCGCGCTTCGTCGATTCGACGACGCAGCTCGGCGGTCCCGTGATCAAGGACCGCCTGTGGTTCTTCGGGTCGTGGCAGTACCAGCAGGACTGGGAATCGCAGCCGGGCACTCCGGCCGAGTTCCCGGCCAAGTCGAACGCCAAGCGGTACTTCTGGAAGCTGAACCTCAGCCTCAACCAGAACCACCGCATCCAGGTGCAGACCCACGACGACTTCTACGAGATTCCCGCCCGGGCATCGGCCACCACGGCGCCGAGCACGCTGAGCCTGAACCACGGACACAACCCCTCGCCCGGCGTGCTCTATACGGCCGTCGTCAGCCCGACCACCGTCTTCGAGGCCCGCTACTCCGGGTTCTACGGCACGGCGCAGACCGATCCGCTGAACGGCGGGCCCAAGATCGCGCGGCGCTTCAGCGACCTCGACACCGGGAACATCACCGGCGGCATCTACTACTGGTACGACGGAAAGTCGTTCAAGACCGCGTTCGCGGGCAAGCTCACGAAGTACGCGGACGACTTCCTGGGCGCCGAGCACGACTTCAAGGTGGGCGTGCAGTACAACAGCGGTGGCGGTGAGTCACTCAACGGCTACAACGACTACATCTACACCTACGGCGCGGAGCCGCAATACGGATACACGCAGGACCCCTTCTGGAAGGGCGGCCGCATGCGCGCCGTCGGCGTCTATGCGGACGACACGGTCCGCGTCGGCCGCCTGACCCTCAACCTGGGTGTCCGCTACGACTACAGCAAGGGGTACTTCAACGCCTTCGACCTGCTCGACCGCAACGAGAACAAGATCGGCCGGTCCGAGGCGGTGGACAAGCTGTTCGACTGGACGGCGGTGTCGCCGCGGCTCGGCGCGACCATCAAGCTGAACGACGCAGGCACGACGCTCGTCAAGGCCAGCGTCGGACGCTACTACCGCGGCATCGTGACGGGCGAGTTCGACAACGCCACGCCCTCGATCGCCCCGCGGTTCATCTTCGACGGCGTGTACGACGCGGCCGGCAATCCCCTGGGGACGAGCCTCGTCAGCGACAACTCGAATCTCCGCATCGATCCCGGCTTCGAGAATCCGTACACGGATCAGTTCATCGTCACCGTCGAACACCAGCTCACGGATCGCATCGGCGTGAGTGCCAGCGGCGTCTACAAGAAGAGCGACAACCAGTCCGGGTGGCGCGACATCGGTGGCACCTACGCCCGGGTCCAGCGGACGGCCGAGGGGAAGACGTTCGACCTCCAGCAGCTCACGAGCGGGGCGGCGAGCCGGATCTTCCAGCTGACGAACCCGGGCGACATCTCGAACACGTACAAGGGGTTCAATCTGCAGATCAACAAGCGGATGTCGAACCGCTGGCAGGGCACGTTCGGGATCACCGTGTCGAAGTCCGAGGGGATCCAGGCCACGAGCAACGCACGCAGCTCTCCCACCACGTCGCCCAACAGCGCGGCGACCAGCAACTTCGGCCAGAACCCGAACGACTACGTCAACGCAGACGGGCTGCTCATCGGCGATCGTCCCGTGCTGCTCAAGGCGCAGCTCGTCTACGAGGCGGGCTGGGGCCTGACGCTGGCCGCCAACTACGGCTTCCAGTCGGGCCGTCCATGGGGCCGTGAAGTGCGCTTCTCCGGCCTCGTGCCCGGCGCGACGCGCGTCCTCTACGAGCCCTTCAACGGCGACCGGCGGGTGGATCCGTTGAACCAGCTCGATCTGCGGCTCGAGAAGGCGCTCACGTTCGGGCAGGTCGAGGGCGCGGTGTTCGGCGACCTGCTGAACGTCACGAACAACGACACGGCCGTCAGCGTGCTCGACCGCCGCTCCACCAGCGCCAACTTCGGCGTGCCGTCGGTGTTCGTGATTCCGCGCCGGCTGATGCTCGGGGCGAAGTTCCGCTTCTGACGGGAGCGGCGGCCTGCCTGCGGCCGGGCGGCTCCGCCCGGGACCGCTCGTCGCGCGCGCGCCGCCGTCCGCGGCCGCTCAGCGGCCCAGCGCCCGCCGCCGGCGTTCGAGCTCGCCGGCGAGCGCGCGGTCGCCGCGGGCACGGGCCTGGGCGATCGCGGCGTCCATGGCCGCGCGTGCGTCCGCGGCCCGCCCCGTCGCGGCGAGCGCCAGGGCCAGCGTGTCGAGGACCCGCGGATCTTCGCCGCCCGTGCGGTCGTTGAGGCCGCTCGCGAGGCGGAGCGCCTCGTCCGCGTCGCGCAGCGCCGGCGGGTCGACGGTGACGAGCAGCCGCGCGAGGTTGGCGGACGTGGTGGGATCGTCGGCGTGACGCGCCAGGGACTCCCGCAGCAGGGCAATCGCGTCGTCTCCGCGGCCGGTGGCGGCCCACGCGAAGGCCAGGGCGTTCGCCACGGCGAGGTCGTCGTTGCCGGCGGCGACCGCCGACTCGAGATCGGAGACCGCCGCGGCGGTCCGGCCGAGCTGCACGAGGGCCATGCCGCGGTTCACGCGCGCGGTGGCACGTGCCGGATCGGCCGCGAGCGCGCGGTCCCACGCGCCGACGGCCGCGACCAGATCCCCGGCGGCGGCCGCACGTTCGCCCTCGGCCTGCTCGCGATCGGCGACGAGCGCGGCCAGGCGCCGCCGTCCCAGGTCGTGGTCGGGCACCAATGCCACGAGACGCTGCAGCGTGCCGATGGCGCGGTCCGGCCGTCCGGTCTCGATCTCGGCCAGCGCCAGGTTGTACAGCGCGACGTCGTTGTCCCGATCGAGCGCGACGGCCCGCGACCACACGCTGACCGAGTCGTGCCAGTACGCCGCCTGCGTGCGGGCGCCCTGGGCCAGCACCACCGCGGCGCCGCCCGCGGCGACGAACGCGGCCCGGCGCACCCCGCCTGGTGCGGCGGCCAGCGCCGCGGCGAGGGCGATCGAGAGGACCATCCCGGGCCCGTACATGTAGCGGTCGGCCGTGGCCTGGAGACCTGACGGCAGGAGGCCGACCACCGGCGCGAGGAGCAGGAGATAGCTGCCCCAGACGGCGGCCGCCACCCGCCAGGAGGCCAGTTGCGCGGTCAGGAGCACCGCGCCGGCCGAGACGAGCGCCACGACGCCCGTCACGCCCCAGTCGGGCAGTGGGACTCGGGGAAGCGGGTCGAGCGGCGTCAGGTCCACCGGCCTGAGCGTGCGCCAGACGTACTCGGCCGGGTGGACGAGGGCCCAGCTCACCCGCGGGCCGAGGCCGAAGTCCGCCAGCGACTCGACCTGGCGGGCGCCGGCTTCCAGCCAGACGAGCGGCGCCGCGACGAGCGCGAAGGGCAGGACCGCGACCGCCAGCGTCGTCATCGACCGCTTCCGGGCGAGTGGGTCCACCAGCGCCAGGAGAATCAGCACGGCGGGCAGGAGCGGCGCCGTCACGCGCGCGAGCTGCGAGAGGGCGTAGAGGCCGACCGCGCCGGCCAGCGCGCTCGAGCCCCCGTGCCGGACCCACGTGACCCAACAGCCGGCGGCGAGGAGGAGCGGCGCATACGACAGCAGGTACGGCAGCGCGCTCGCCCAGGCGACCGGCTCCGCCCGCAGGGGATGGACCGCGAAGAGCGCCGTCGTCGCTGCGGCCAGCAGCCACCGCTGGTCGCCGTCGTCGCCGCGGTCGAGCCACGTGGCCGTGAGCCACAGCAGCAGCACGACGTTCACCGCGTGCAGCGCCAGGCTCGCCGTGTGCACGCGCGCCGCGGCGGTCGGTCCGCCAGCCAGCGCCGAGAAGAGCAGCCAGGAGAGGGGCTGGTAGTGGCCGATCTCGGTCGTCGTGAAGGCCCAGGCGGCCACGCTGCCGCCGCCATGGGCCGCCGCGGCGGCCATGACGTCTCCGTCGTCCCAGTTGAGGAACCCGTGTCCGCGCACGGCGCCGAAGGTGGCGACGACGGCCAGGACCAGGACCGCGGCCAGGGCCACGGCGCTGGCGGCGGAGCGCGGGATGCCGTCGTGGGTGGAGGCGGCGCTCATCGGACCTGCGCGCCGGCGGGCGGCCCGGGGCTTCTGCGGCGGGCGGGCCGTCTCGACGTCCGGGTCATCGGCCCAGTTCGGCCAGCCGGTCCTTCGCCGGCCGGAAGGCGGGATCGATCGCCAGCGTCCGCTGGAACCACTCCGCCGCCTCGGGCCGCCCGCCGCGCATCAGGACCAGTCCGAGGTTGTAGGCGAACCGCGCGTTCTTCGGATCCCGCGTCGCGGCCTGGCGGAAGGCCGCCGCGGCCTCGTCGTTCCGGCCGTCGCCGCCGAGCACCATGCCGAGGGAGTTCCAGAAGTCGCCGACCGTCGGATCCAGCTCCGTGGCCTCCCGAAACCGGACGAGTGCCTCGGCGGGCTGTCGCAGCGCGATGTGGAGCTCGCCGAGGCGCCAGCGGACCAGTGCGTCCTTCGGCGCCATCGCCACGACGCGCTCGTAGGCGGCCTTCGCCCGGGCGGGATCGCCCAGCTCCTGCCAGATCTGGCCTTCACGATCGACGAGCGCCGGATCGCGCGGCGCGGACGCCTCGCCGCGCTGGATCGCCTCCAGCGCCCCGCGCGCGTCGCGGCGGGCCAGCCGCGCCTCGGCGAGCGCGAGATGCGCTTCGGCGAAAGAGGGCATGCGCGCGATGGCGGCGTCGAAGCGCTGCTCGGCCTCGCGCCATTGCCCGAGGCCCGCCAGCGCCCGGCCCTCGTAGAAGTGCACCTGGAAGCTGTCGGCACCGGCCTGACGGAGACGCGCGAAGCGAGCGGCGCTCTCGGCGAAGCGCCGCGCCTCCAGCGACATCAGGCCCTCGCGCATGAGCGTGCTGAGCGTCTGGAACTCGGCGATCTTGTCCTTCGGATCGGCGCCGATCGCGGTCGTGCCCGGCGCCGCGCCCGGGCTCACGTAGCCGAGGGCGCCCAGCTTCTGGAGCGCCTCCGCGGACAGGGCGGCCTCGGCCGGCGCGGCCGACACGTGTTCGCGCTCGGCTCGGAGCTGGCCTTCCAGCGCCGCGCGGAGCCGCCGCGCCGTGGCCGTGTCGGTGGCCGCGAGGTCGTGGCGCTCGCCCGGGTCCGCCGCGAGGTCGTACAGCTCGGGCCTCGGCGCGAGGATGTACTTCCAGCGGCCCTCTCGCCAGACGCGGAGGTCGGACCATTGGTAGTGGATGAGCGGCGTCAGGGACTCGGCGTAGGTGGGCTCGACGATGGGCGGCCCGCCGGGCGCCAAGTTGGGGGTCCGGTCCGCGCCCGTGGCGCCGGCCAGCGGCGGCAGGCCGAGCAGGCCGAGCACCGTCGGCGCGACGTCGATCAGGCGGAACGGGCCGGTGACGGTCGTGCCCGGCGCCACGCCCGGGCCGCGCAGGACGAGCGGCACCGCCAGCGTGGTCTCGTAGGCGAAGAAGCCGTGCCCCGTCTCGCCGTGTTCGCCGAGCGCCTCGCCGTGATCGGCGACCACGACCACCAGCGCATCGTTCCAGAGCTGCCGCGCCTCCAGGCTCGACCGCAGCCGTCCCAGCAACGTGTCCGTCCAGGCGACCTCGCCGTCGTACTCGCGACCGGCGAACTGGGTGGCGAAGGGTTCTGGCGGCTCGTACGGATCGTGCGGGTCGTAGAGGTGCACCCACAGCGCCGTCGGCTTTGCCTGGTCCGCGGCGGATCGGCCGTCCAGCCAGGCCTCGAGGCGGGCGATCGTGTCGTCGCCCCGGCGCTGCACCGCGCCGAGGAAGTTCACCTGCCGGGGGTCCACGCCGAACCGGTCGTCGTAGTGGGCGAAGCCGCGGTTCAGGCCGGACTGCGCGGACAGGACGAAACTCGACACGAAGGCCGCCGTCGCGAAACCGCGCGCGGCGAGCGTCTCGGCAAGCGTGGGCACGCCGGCGGCCAGCGGCACGGCGATGTTGTCGCGCACGCCGTGCTGCCACGGGTACCGCGCCGTGAAGAGCGACGTGTGGGCGGGCCGCGTGATGGGCACGTGCGTGGTCGCGTCGAGCGCCCGCGCGCCTTCGCGGGCGAGGCGATCGAAGTTCGGCGTGGGCACCGTCGTGTTGCCGTAGGCGCCCAGGCGATCGGCGCGCAGCGTGTCGATCGTGACGAGCACCAGGTGACGGGCGTGCGTGGCAGGGGCGGAGGCGGGCGCGGAGCCCCGGCATCCGGCGACGGCGGCGAGGATCGCCAGCGCCACCGCCGGCAGTCCGGCGCGGCGGCCGGCGGGCTTCATCGCCCGCGCTCCAGCCGGCGGGCGAGGGCCACTTCGCGCGCGGCCTCGTTCTCGCGGCCCTGCCGCGCATAGACGTCGGCGAGCACGTAGTGGCCGAGCGGCGCGATCGAGCGGTCCGGCGTCTTGGCGAGCCCGTTCCTGGCGGCCTCGGCCGCCTCCTCGAGCTGGCCCGAGTCGAGGAGCGCCTTCGACAGGTAGAGGAAGCCTTCGGCGAAGTCCGGCTTGGCCTCCACCGAGGCCCGCAGGCGGGCCACCGCGTCGATCAGCCGGCCCTCCTTCATCAGCGCCTTGCCCAGGTTGAACTGCGCGCCGTAGTTCTTGGGATTCTCGGCCACCTCGGCTTCGTAGGCGGCGCGGGCCGCGCCGGAGTTGCCGCGGTGCTCGGCGACCAGGGCCAGGTTGTACTGACCGCGCGGCACGGCCGGGCGGAGGCTGACGGCTTCCTTCAGCACGCGCTCGGCCTCGTCGTACCGGTTCAGCGCCAGGTACGCCTCGCCCATCTTCACGAGGTAGGGCGGACGGTCCACGTCGAGGCTCAGGCCCTTCGTCAGGTGCTCGAGCGCCTTGGCCGGGTCGCCCTGCTGCATCGCGATGTCGCCGAGCTGGAAGAGCGCGCGGCCGCTCCGCGGGTCCAGCTGCTGGCTGCGCTCGAACCCGACGATGGCCTCGGGAATCCTGCCGAGCGCCCGGTAGGCGAGCGCGAGGTTGTAGGTGGACTGCTGGTGCTCGGGGTCGAGCGCCAGCGCCTGCTGGTAGGCCGTCACGGCCTCGGCGTGGCGGCCGGCCTTCGAGAGGATGTTGCCGAGCCGCGAGTACGCCTCGATGATCTCGGGGTCCGCCGCCAGGGCCTCGCGGACCTTGGCCACGGCCTCGTCGTAGCGGCCGGCCTCGGAGTCCTGCCCCGCGAGCAGCAAGAGGTTGTACAGGTCGATCGTGTCCTTGGGATCGCGTCGGGGGCGCTCCTCGAGGTTCCGCGCGCTGGTCGGGCCGCCCACATAGCCGAGGGCGCGGAGGCGCTGCTCGGCCGCGGCATCCACCGGCTGGGGCGCCTTGGGCGCCGTCGCGCTCGCCGTGCGCGCCATGAGGGCCCTGAGCGCCCGCTCCATGGCGTCGGCACGGCCGGGCTCGGCGTCAGCGATGTTGCGCGTCTCGCCCGGATCCTGGCCCAGGTCGTACAGCTCGCGGGTCGGTGCGAGGATGAACTTGTAGCGCCCGTCCCGCAGGCCGCGAAGCTCGCTCCACCCGTAGTGGTAGCGCGCGTACCACGACTCGACGAACGCGGGCAGCGACAGCGCCTCGCCGTCCAGCGCCGGACGGAGCGACGTCCCCTGCATGACGGCCGGCCCCTGGACGCCCGCCAGGTCGAGCACCGTGGGCATCACGTCCACGATCCGCACCTGGTCCTCGACGACGCGCGGGCCGATGCCCGGGCCCGCCATCAGCAGCGGAATCTGCACCGACGCGTCGTAGACGAAGAAGCCGTGCGCCTGCTCCTTGTGCTGGCCCAGCTGCTCGCCGTGATCGCCGAGCACGACCACGAGCGTGTCGTCGGCGTGGCCTTGCGCGTCGAGCGCCGCCAGGAGCCGCCCGACCTGGGCATCCGCGTACGCGATCTCGGCGTCGTAGGCGCCGACGGGCGTGGCCGGAAAGCGGGCGGCGTAGTCGGCCGGCGCGGCATAGGGCGCGTGCGCGTCGTACAGGTGGACCCAGCCGAAGAAGGGCCGGTCGTCGTCGGTCGAGAGCCAGGCGAGCGCCTTGTCCACCACCTCGCCGCCCGGCCGCTGGATGGCGTCCAGCCCGGGGCCCACGTCCTGGCCGAGGTCGAAGTCGTCGAAGTACTGGTCGAAGCCCTGGGCGATGCCCCAGCGACGGTCGAGGACGAACGCGCCGATGAACCCGCCCGTGCGATAGCCGCGGGCCTTCAGCGTCTCGGCCAGCGTCTCCAGCGACTCGTCGACGTAGAACCCGGTGTTGTCGCGGACGCCGTGAAAGGTCGGAAAGGTGCCGGTGAAGAGACTGGTGTGCGCCGAAAGGGTGAGCGGCGTGGTCGTCGTGGCGGACGCGAACCGCGCGCCCCGGGCCGCCAGGCGATCGAGCACCGGCGTCCTCGCTGCGGGATAGCCGTAGGCGCCCACGTGGTCGGCCCGCACCGTGTCCAGGGTGACGAGCAGCACATTGGTCGGGCGTCCGCGGCCGCACCCGGCCGCCAGGACCGCCGCGGCGACGAGGCCCAGAACGGCCCCCCGCCTCAGCGACGCGCCCACATCAGCCATGCCGCCCGATTGTACCAACGCCACCCTGGCCCCGGGCCCCGAGCCCCGGGCCCCACCTCAAATCACGACCCCGAGCGGCTTCCGGAGCAGCAGGACGAACACGAAGGACACGGCGACGTAGAGGATGAGCCAGTGCATGTCGATGCCCGCCACCCGCAGCGTCCGCTCCGGGTAATCGAGTCGGACGGCGGCCACGGGTCCGCCGCGGTCGAGCGGCGGTTCGGATGGGTAGAGCAGCTGCGAGACCAGGCCGCCGGTGTCGCGAAACGGCGACCGCCGCGCCGCGGCGTCGTCGGCGGACACGTACAGGCTCTTCGTCACCGGCGTGGTCCCGTCCACCTCGATCGCGATCTCGTGCAGGCCCGGGGCGCGGGGCTCCACGCGCCAGACGACCTGGCGGAGCGAGGGGAAGTAGCGCGGCGGTCCGGCCGGGTCGAGGGTGGGCGCGATCAGACGCGGGAGCGCGCCCGCGGGCAGGGCCGACGTCAGCTCGACCGTGATCGTGGTCTCGACGTTGGGCCGGAGCCCCGCGTACCCGTAGTAAGCCTGCAGCTGCGCGATTGCGAAGGCGAGCGGGATGGCGGTGACGACGAGCGGGACCAGCGAATGGCCGATGTAGAGGGCGTTCTGGGCCAAGACCTCGCCCTGCGCGCGGACGAGCGCCCGCACGTCGTCGTTGAAGAGCCGCATCTCGAGGAGCGACGCGTGGATGCGGCGCTTCACGGCCGCGAGGGCCGCCTGATTGGAGGTGTACCGCATGACGCCGAGCACGACGAGCGCCGTCGCCAGCGCGGCGCCGACGACGACGGCGGCGGCCGGCAGGCCGGCCAGCGGCAGGAGAATCGCGTCGGCGGCGCTCGTGAGGGCCGCGTTGAGGGCCGTCATCTGGCTACGAGAGGTACCCGAGGCCCTTGAGGCGCTTCTTGAGCTCTTCCTCCGACTCCGCGCCTTCGAGCTGGGCCAGCTCCTTTTCGAGCGCGTGCGTGATGAACTCCTCGACCGACGAGTAGCCGGCCAGGTCCACGATGCGCTTCACGCGGGCGATGAGCGCCTTGTCGAGCTTGACGCCTGAACCGAACATCACGGCCGTGCCCTCCTGGGGAAATCAGTGACGCCGAACTCGGCGAGAATCGAGGCTGCCAGCGTCTGCAGCCGGTCGGCCGGTACCTTGAGGGGGCGGCTCGTGAAGAGGACCCCCGGCACGTGCGCCGGGTCCATGCTGTGGTCGCCGCTCCAGGGCTCCGTGTTGTCGCTGAAGACCTCGGCGGCGACGACGCCGAGCGCCGAGTCGCTCGACACGCGGGTCCCGCGGGCGTAGCCGACGACGATGTCGGGCTCGATCGCGGGATAATCCCGACCCGCGAACGCCGTGGCGGTGACGAACGCCTTCGTGATGGCGGGCGCGGAGGTGGCGGGGTCCACCGTCCGTTCCATCTCGGCCGCGATGGCGCGGGCGAGCGCCGGTGCGTCGGCCGCGGGCACGATGCCCTTGGCCTCACGCCCCTGCAGGTTCAGGTAGAGGCCGTTGAGCCCCACGGCGTAGGCGCGGGTCCGCGACCAGTCCACGCCCGCCAGGCCGGGCGCCAGTCCGGCCTGCGCGCTGGTCACGACGAGGTACCCGTGATCGCGCAGCCAGCTGTTCACGTTCACGGCCCGGCGCCACGGCGCGAACCCGTGGTCGGACATCACCACGAGGAGGTCGTCCGGTCCGAGCGCCGCCATGGCCTGGCCGACCACCGTGTCCATCTCGGCGTAGAGACGCGGAATCACGTCGGCGAACGCGGCATCGGCGTCCGTGTACGCGGGGTGGCCCGGGTCCATCGAGCGCCACGTGACGTGCGACACCTGATCGATGTGCCCGAAGTAGTAGAAGAGCAGCCCGTCGTCGAAGTGGTCCAGCACGTAGCGGAACTGCCGGACGTTCTCGTCGGCCGTGATCCGCGCCTGATCGAGCAGTTCCCGCTCGGTCAGCACGGCCACGTTCCTGGCCCGCGTGTCCTCGGGCATGCCCTGCGTGTAGTAGCGCCCCTCGGCTTCGGCCAGCTCGCCCGCGTACGTCTCGGGCGTCGAGATCGGCAGCGCCGGCGCGAACGGGTCGAGGTTGATCGGGCTCGCGTAGAGCTCGAAGTACGGGGTGATGCTCTTCAGCAGGAAGCGGACCTCGCCGGGGAGCGACGACAGCGGCAGGAGCGGCAGCGACACGGGCACCCACGAGCTCCACTCGCCGATCTCGAGCATCCGCTCTTCGCCGCCCACCACGAGCTTCACGGCCTGGCTGGTGGCATCCACGTGCGCGGCGAACGGCACGGTCAGCGGCGTCGGCGTCGTGAGATACGGGTTGTTCGGCCCCTCGATGGCGCCCCGGGCGACGCCGTCGATCACGTCGATCGGCTGGATGACGCCGCCCGACACGTCGCGCCGCTCGAACACCTCGGGCTTGGACGAGAAGAGCGTGAAGATGCCGTACGTGCCGAGCATGTCCGGCGTGCCCATGCCGCTCAGCTCGCGCGTGGCCTTCCCCGAGGGCGGGAAGTTCGCGGGCATCCGGACGATGGTGGTCTCGATGCCCCGCGCCTCGAGGGGCTCCCAGAACGCCTCGCCGCCGCGGAGGAGGTCCACGTGCCCGCCCGACAGCGGGAACTGGTACTTGCCGAGCGTCAGCAGCCGCCCGGGCGGCACCGTCCGCGAGGTCGACAGGAACTGCTCGAGCGTGTCCGGCTGGCGGTGGATGAAGTCGAAGATGCCGTGGCCGCCCGGGTCCAGGCCGGTGATGAAGGTGGACCACGCCACCGGGCTCAGCGGGGGCGTGGAGGTGGCGAGGGGCGAGAAGCCGCCCTGCGCCGCGAGCTTCGCGAGATTCGGGAGGCGGCCCGCCGCGAGGAGCTCCTGCGTGAGCTGGTGATCGAAGCCGTCGATGCCCAGCACGATCACCTTCTTGCCGGTCTTGACGTGCGTGCGGCCGCCGCAGGCCGCCGCCGCGAGGACCACGGCCATCGCGGCAAGGACGACGGCCCGGCCCGGCCCGGACAGGCGCGTCACGACGCGACCGCCCACGCCTTGCCGTCCATGTGGGCAGGTGGTTCCAGACCGAAGAGCGTCAGCGCCGTCGGGGCGATGTCCACGATCGACAGGTCGCGCGTCTCGGCGATCTTCCGGTTGCAGAAGACCACGCCAGGCACCAGTCGCGGGTCGATGCAGTGGTCGCCGCTCCACGCTTTCGTGTTGTCCTCGAAGATCGGCCCCGACACCATGCCGGTGGCGCAGTCCCACGACGTGCGGTAGCCGGCGTTGTAGCCGATGACCAGGTCGGGGGCGTTCTCGGAGTACGGCCCCCGGTAGAGCGCCGTCGTGTCGAAGGCCTCCCGCACGCCCACCTCGCCCTTCGCCTCGTCCTTCAGTCCCTTCAGGCCGGCCACGATCTCGGCCTTGAGCGCCCGCGCCTCCTCGCCCGGCGCCACGATGCCCGACTGCTCGCGCCCCTTGAGGTTCAGATACATGCCCGACAGGCCCAGGCAGTAGGCGCGCGTCTTCGACCAGTCCACGTCGCGCAGCCACTCGGTGCTGCCGTCGGCGCCGTCCTTGAGCGCGAGGTAGCCGTGGGCGTGGAGCCAGGCGTTCAGGTTCACGCCCCGCCGGAACGAGCTGAACCCGTGGTCGGAGATGACCATCAGCACGTCCTCGGGGTCGAGCGCCGCCATGATTTCGCCGACCAGGGCGTCGTTCTTCTTGTACAGGGCCTTGATGGCGTCCCTCTCCTCGGCCGGCACGTCCTTCCGGTGGCCGGGGTGCTTCGGGTCGATGTAGCGCCAGAACATGTGCTGGACGCGATCGGTGGCGTCGAACACGCACACGAGCGACCCGGACCTGAGCTTCTGCAGGGCCGTCAGGCACATGGTCCGCCGCTCGTCGTCGATGTCGTGCGCCTGTTTCAGGAAGGTGGCGTTGTCGGTCACGCCCTCGTTCAGGGCCCACGTGTCCTCGGCGAGGCCCAGGGTCGCGAAGGGGCCGTGGCGCTTGGCGAGGTAGCTCGCGTAGAACCCGGGATGCGAGATGGGCATCGCGGGCTGCTCGGGGTCGAGATTGATCGGCGACATGTAGAGCGATACGTGCTCGCCCATCTCGAGCACCTGCACGCGGGCGATGCCGGCGACGGTCACGCCCGGCGCGGCAGGGAAGGGCAGCGGCAGCCAGTCGCTCAGCTCCCCGGGCGCCAGCGTCACGCTCGTCGCGCCGACGGTGACGGTCGCCCGCGACCCGGCCCGATCCAGCACCATCACGAGCGGGCAGGTGAGCGGGGGATTGCCGACGACGAAGCCGTTCTCGGGCCCGGTCACCACCGTGTCCACGCGGTCGCCCGCGACCGCGATCGGCACCCGCTGTCCGCCTTCCTTGAACGTCTCGGTGGCCGGGCGCGTGGTGAAGAGCAGGAAGGTGCCCTGCGTGCCGAGCAGGTCCGGCACGCACATGGCGCTCAGCTCGGCGCCGTAGAAGCGGTCGGGCGGGAACGTGATCGGCACGCGCAGTACCGTGCTCCAGATCCGGCGCTCGCCGAGGATCGTCCAGAACGGCTTCGACCGGCGCAGGTTGGTCAGTTCCGGCCGGTGCCGCGGAATCAGGTACTTGCCTAGGCGGAAGAACTTCTCGACCTTGCCGATGCGCGTGCCGGAGAGGAGGGGGAGATAGGTGCGGCGGTCGCGGTCCAGGAAGTCGAAGATGTTGTGGCGCGCAGGGTGCGTGCCCGTGCTGAACGAGGACCACGCCACCGGCGACAGCGCCGGATAGGTCGTCTGCAGCCGACGATAGGTGCCCGAGGCCGCGAGCTTCGCGAAGTTCGGCAGGAGGCCCTGCTTCAGGAACTGGTCCGTCAGGCCCGGGTCCTGGCCGTCGAAGCCGATGACGACGAAGCGCCGGATCGTCGAGGGCGGCGGCCCGGTGCGTCGCACGAGGCGCCAGAGGGCGCGGAACGGCCAGGCGAGCACCGACGCCGCCACGGCGATCATCGTGACGAAGATCACCAGGAACGACGACATCACCGCGAAGCCGGCGCCCGGCCCGATGTAGGCGTCGGCGGGGGCGGCCGCGACGAGGACGATCGCGAACGTGAGCGCGCCGAGTGCGGCGCGCGGGTGTGGTACAAGTCTCGCCATGCCGAAGGGCGCCGAGCGCACCGGTCGACCGACCGACATTGTACCGCGCCGGACCGGGGATCCCGTCCGGCCGCCGGGGCGGGCGTGATCGGCCGGCTCGTCCGGCGCCTGCGGTACGGCCCGCCGATCGTCATCGTGTCCGGCCTGCCGCGGTCGGGCACCTCCATGATGATGACGATGCTGGCCGCGGGCGGCGTGCCGCTCGTCGCCGACGGCGTGCGCGGGGCGGACCCCAGCAACCCGAAGGGCTATTTCGAGTACGAGCCCGTCAAGGACCTGGACAAGCGCGACGCCGACCTGGCCTGGCTGCCCGGGGCGCGCGGCAAGGCCGTCAAGATCATCTCGTTCCTGCTCACGTGGCTGCCGGAGGACTTCACCTACGACGTCATCCTGATGCAGCGGGATCTCGACGAGGTGCTGGCCTCCCAGGCCGAGATGCTCTCGCGGCGCGGCGAGGCGCCGGGCGAGGTGGAGTCGGCCCGTGCGACGTTCCAGGGCCACCTGGCGCAGCTCGATCGGTTCCTCGCCTCGCGCCCCTGCTTCCGGACGCTGCGCGTGTCCTACCGGGACGCCGTGGCCTCGCCGGCGGCCACGGCCGAGCGGGTCACCGCGTTCCTGGGCCGCCGCCTCGACACCGCGGCGATGGCCGCGGCCGTCGACCCGGCGCTCTACCGCAATCGCGCCTAGGCGCCGCGCCACCGGCAGCCGGGACGGGCGTGGCGCCCCCCGCGGTTGTAGGATGCTCGCCATGTCGAGTCGCGTGCTGACCCTTGTCGCGGTGGCGGCCGTCGCGGCGGCCGCCTGGTGGATGGGCACCCGCCGGACCGAGGCCCCGGCGTCCGCTCCGCCCGTGGCGCCCACGACCGCGTGGGTGGCGACCGCCGAACAGCAGGGCATCGTCGGGTACCGCGACCCCGCGGTGGCCGTGGCGCCGGGCGGGCGGCTGGTCGCCTACACCGAGGGCCGCCGGCTGCGCGTGGCTCCCGTGGGCGGCGGCGTCGACGTGGCCGACGTCGCTGGCGACGGCCAGATCCGCCACCTCGCCTGGGTGGACGACCGGCGCATCGTGTTCGAGGACGGGGGCGCCGCCCAGCGCTGGCGCCTGCACGAGATCGGCCGGGACGCCCGCCCGCTCTGGCCGACGCCTACGCTCGAAAGCACCCCGAGCGGCCTCACCCTGCCGGCCAACGCGCTGCGACAGCTCGCCGCCAGCCCGGACGGCGCCTGGCTCGCCGGCATCGTGAACGGCCGCGAGGGGCCCGAACTCTGGCGGGTGCGCCTGGACGGGCAGGAGCTGTGGCGGACCGCCATCACGACGGGCCGCGCGTCGTGGCCGGCCTGGGCGTCGCCGACGGAGATGGCGTGCGTGCTGGCCACGGGCGACACCGCCGGCATTTCGATACCCTGCGGCGCGGCGCCTCTCGCCACGACGCCGCCCCTCCACGTGGCCGGGCCGATCGCGTTCGCGCCCGACGGCCAGACGATTTACACGGCCGCGGCCAACGCCCGTGGCTTCGTGGACCTGTGGCGCGTGTCGCGCGCGACGGGCGAGGCCACGCAGCTCACCCACACCGTCCGTGACAGCTACGGCCCCTCGGTGACGCGCGACGGCGTCGTCGTCTACAAGACACAGGAATACCGCACGAATCTCGGAGAGCTCGCCGGAGGCGCGGTCCGGCCGCTCACCACCTTTCAGTCAGAGACGCCGTGGTGGCACCCGACGCGGCCGCTGCTCTCGATGACCTTCGGGACGTGGCGCCGCCAGATGGACGACGCGAATTACCCCGACATCGCGCAGGAGGTGGGCGTGATCGACGCCGACGAGGACGCCCCGGCGGACCGGCCGCGCGAGGTCATCGCGGCGTCGGCCTCCGAGGACCAGGGCATGGCGTGGTCGCCCAACGGCGCGTGGATCGCGTTCCACTCGCACCGCGAGATGTCCGACGACGTGTGGGTGCGGCCCACCGACGGCAGCCAGCCGGATCGCCGGCTCACGACGCTCGGCCGGGGCGCCGAGGTCGGTTGGCCGCGCTGGGCGCCCGACGGCAAGACGCTGCTGCTGGACGGCACGAAGGACGAGCGCTCGGTCCTCTTCACGATCGGCCTGGACCAGGACACGGGGCAGGAGACCTCGCCGATCCGCGAACTCGCCGCGGAAGGCTTCGAGATCACCCACGGCGAGTGGCTGCCCGACGGCCGCCGCGTGGTGGCCATCGCCAAGGAGGGGCCGGGCCGCCACGCCGTGCTGCTCGTGCAGGCGGACGGCTCGGGCACGCAGGTGCTGCACCGCATCGCCTCGGAGCACGACTTCCCGGGGATCACGGTGAGTCCGGACGGCCGAGCGTTCGCCTTCGTCGCGCCGGCGCCGGACGGCCGCTATCAGCTGTTCCGGCGTGCGCTCGCCGGCGGCCCGGTGGAGCAGCTGACGTTCGATCCCGTGCACAAGTCGCAGCCGGCCTGGTCGCCCGACGGCCGGCGGCTCGCGTTCACGGCGTGGCGCTACGTCGCCTCGATCTGGCGCATCGCGCCGTGACCGCACCGGCGCGTGGCCGCGAGAGCGCGCCGGTTACTTCGACGCGACGAACATGATCTCGAGCATGCCGTCGGCGCTGACGAGGCCCGCCTTCACGGCGGCGCGGGCGGGGAACTCCTTGATGACCGATCTGTAGCTCCGGTTCATGGCGTCGAAGTCACCGGTGTTGGGCAGGTAGACGACGGCGTCGGCCAGGTCGCCCCAACCGAACCCAGCGACCTGCAGCGTGCGGCCCACGCGCGCGAGGAGTTCGGCCGTCTGCGCCTCGGCGTTGCCCTTGTTGGCGGCGGTGTTGCCGAGGAGGCCCGACAGGTACAGGCGGTTGCCCACCTTGACGGCGCTGCTCAGGATCGGGCTCGGCTTGCCGGGCGATCCGTCGGCCGCCGGGGTCGTGAAGACCTGCTTGGGCAGGCTCGAGGCCGTGAGCGTGATCTCGACCACGTTGGCGGCGCCCATGAGCGGCGCCACGACGGTCGCGCGCGCCGGCGGCTCCTTGGTGAAGACCGCCCGGTAGGCCTCGTTCATCTCCTGGAACTTCGTCACGTCGGTGATGAACACCTTCGAGCTGACGACGTTGTCGATGGTCATGCCCGCGGCCTTGAGGATCTCGGCGGCGTTCTCGAGCACGGCCTTCGTCTGGACGCCCATCGGGCCCTCGACGACCGAGTTGTCCTTGCCGTTGCGCGACACCAGGCCCGCCATGAAGAGCGTGCTGCCCGACTTGATGCCGTAGCTGTACGGGTTGGGCGACTTCATCCACGATGCCGGGTGGATGACCTGCCGATCGCCGCCGTTCGGGACGGCCACGGCCGAGATCTCGATGAGGGCGTTCGGCACGACGAAGTCGCTCACGACCGTGGTCCGCGCCGGCGGGTCCGCCTTCCAGAACGTCCGGTACACCTCGTTCATGGCCGCGAAGTCGCCGGCGCTCTTGATGTAGACCTGCATCGACGCCGCCATGGCCAGGCTGGACCCGGCCTTCTGCAGCGTCTGGTCGATGCTCTGGAGGACCTTGGCGGTCTGGTTCTTGATGTCGCCCTCGGCCACGATCGTGCCGGCGACGTAGATGAGGCCGTCGGCCCTGGTGGCCTGGCTGAAGGGGAACTGCGCGGGTCCCGCCCATCGCTGCACCTGCGCCGTCATGCTGCCTCCGAGGACGAGGGTTCCAATCAGTGCCGCCGCGAGAGTCCGTCGCACACGCGCCTCCATGGCGGCATGGGGTCCGGCGTCGTCGCCGTGCCCGTCCACGCCGCGCCCGACGCGCCGATCCGGCACGCCGGCCGGAAGGATAGCCGAAGCCGACCGGACTCCGCTACACTACGTTGCGCATGCCGTCGTCGCTGTATTTTCCCAAGATCGTCCGAAAGCGCTCGAAGCTGCACGGTTGGGGCGTGTTCGCCGCCGAGCCCATCAACAAGAACAAGATCATCGTCGACTACGCCGGTGAGCTCATCGACAACAAGCAGAGCGAGAAGCGCGAGGACCGGTATCTCAACCAGGGGTGCATCTGGGTCTTCCGCGTGAACCGCAAGTGGTCGCGCGACGCCAACGTCGGCGGCAACGTCGCCCGGTTCATCAACCACTCGTGCCGGCCGAACTGCTACAGCGCCGTGGACGGCCAGACCATCTGGATCCGCGCGTCGAAGAACATCAAGCCGGGCGACGAGCTCACCTACGACTACAACACCGAGGGCGACAAGACGATCCCATGTCGCTGCCGACCCGGCTGCACGACCAAGCTGTGAGGGGCCGCGTCCGCCCGGCCGCCGCGTGGCTGCTGGTCGGCGCCGCGGCGACCCTCGCCGCCGCGCCCGCCGATTCCGTCGTTCCGCAGACCGTCAGGGTCGGCGTGAGCGTCCCGGGCGGCCGGGTGCGCGTCGAGACCATGCCGCTCGAGGACTACGTGGCCGCCGTCCTGTCCGGCGAGGGCCAGCCGACCGCGGGCGCGGCGGCCCAGGAAGCCCTGGCCATCGTCATCCGCACCTTCGCGGCGGCGAACCTGCACCGCCACCGGGCCGAGGGCTACGACCTGTGCGACACGACGCACTGCCAGGTGCTGCGTCCCACGCTCCCGGCCGCACGTGCGGCGGCGCTGGCCACGGCCGGTCGGGTGCTGCTCGACGGGGGACGGCCGGCCTTCGTGTTCTACTCGGCCAGCAATGGCGGGCGGCCCGCGCTGGCCTCGGAGGTCTGGCCGGGCGCCAAGGACTATGCGCCTGCGGCGCCCACCGACGACGCGTGCACCGCCGAACCGGGCTGGACGTCCGAGATCACGACCGCCGACCTCGAGCGCGCGCTGCGCGCGGCCGGCGCCACGGGCCGCCGTCTGCGCGGGCTGTCGGTGCTGTCGCGGACGCCGTCGGATCGGGCCGGGACCTTGCGCGTCGACGGGTTCACGCCCGACACGATTTCGGCCCACGAGCTGCGCATGGCCCTCGGGCGCACGCTGGATGTCCGGGTGCTCCGCAGCACCGCGTTCGAGGTGGCGCGTTCGTCGAGCGGCTACCGTTTCTCCGGGGTCGGCTACGGCCACGGCGTGGGATTCGGCGTCGTGTGCGCGGGCAACCGGGCCGCGCGCGGCGAGTCCACGGCCGCCATCCTGCGCGCCTACTTCCGCGATCTCCGCGTCGGCCCGGCGCCGCTCGCCGGCGAGGCCGTGGCGGGGCGGGTGTCGGCGCCGGCGACCGTCGCCTCCGCGGTGCCGGCGGCGCCGCCGACCCCGCGAACGCCGGCAGGCCCGGCCCGCGCCACCCCCGCGCCCCGGATGCCGGCCGACGTCCACCTGGCGCTGCCGCCCGACGACGAAGGCGAGCGCGACGCGCTGCTTGCGCTCGTCCGGCACACGCGCGACGACGTGGCCGCGCGCGCGGAGGTGGACGCGCCCGCCCTCCTCACCATCACGGCCCACGCCTCGCGCGAGGCCTTCGGACTGGCGACCGGGCAGCCGTGGTGGGTGTACGGCGCGACGGTCGGCACCGCGATCGACGTGGCGCCCCTCGGGGCGCTGCGCGACCGCGGCGCCCTGGAGTCGACGCTCCGCTTCGAGGTGGCGTCGGCCGTGCTCGGGCCGCCCCTCGCCGACGCGCCCGCATGGGTCAGAATCGGCGCGGCGGCCTACTACTCGCGGCAGGCTCCGCTCCCCACGCCGCGGGACCCGCGCGTCCAGTGTCCGAGCGAGGCCGAGCTGCTGCGTCCGGTCTCGGGCGGCGCGCAGCTCGAGGCCGTCGCCCGTGCCGAGCGATGCGTGGGCCGGGAGATCGCGCGCGGCAAGTCCCTCGACGCGCTGCGATAGTCCCGCGCGCCCCCGCGCAGGTCCGGGCAGGACAGGGCCTCGGCGTGCCCGGGCGGGCCGTGTCCGGCCCGTGAGGTCGAACCGATAGCTGGAACGGAGACACACCGTCGTGACACGAGAGCGGATCGAGCAAGTCGTCCTGGGAGCCCTCACGAACGCGAACCTGGCGCGGGAGGCGTCGAAGCAGCTCGCGGTGGCGGCCGACGCACCAATCTTCGCCCCCGGCAGCCCGCTCGACTCGCTGGGGCTCGTCGCCCTCCTGGTGGACATCGAGGACGCGCTCAGGGACGAGGGCGTCGAGGTGGAGCTCAGCGACGCCCGGGCCATGTCCCAGCGGCAGAGCCCGTTCCGCGACGTGCCGGCGCTCGTGCAGTACATCGGCGGGCTGCTGGAGCCCCGCTCGTGACCGCGCGCCGGGTCCTCGTGACGGGGGCGTCGCGAGGCATCGGCGCCGCGCTGGTCGAGAAGTTCCTGGCCGCCGGCGATCGCGTCTTCGGGTGCGGCCGGACCACCGACGCGCCCGCGCACGAGCGCTACCGGCACTTCGCCCTGGACGTCGGCGACGCCGACGCCGTGCGCGAGATGTTCCGGGCCATCCGCAAGGACGCCGGCGGTCTCGACATCCTCGTGAACAACGCCGGCATCGCCCGGATGAACGTGGTCGCGCTCACGCCGGCCGACGACGCCCGCCGCGTGCTGGAGACCAACGTGCTCGGCACGTTCTTCTGCACCACGCAGGCGATCCGGCTGTTGCGCCAGTCGACGGCGCCCCGCATCATCAACCTCTCCACCGTGGCCGTGCCGCTGCGTCTGGAGGGCGAAGCCATCTACGCGGCCTCGAAGGCCGCCGTCGAGATGCTCACGCGCGTCACCGCGAAGGAAGTCGGCGGCTGGGGCATCACCTGCAACGCCGTCGGGCCGTCGCCGATCAAGACGAGGCTGACGGCCAACGTGCCGGAAGCGACCATCGAGAAGCTGGTCCAGCGCCAGCCCCGCCCGGGCTGGGCGACGGCGGACGACGTGTACAACGTGGTCGAGTTCTTCGCGCGGCCCGAAAGCGGGATGGTCACCGGGCAGGTCGTCTATCTGGGTGGGTTCAGCTGATGGTGGACGTGTTGATCGATGCCGTGGGCGAGGCGCCCGAGCGCCTGGCCATCGCCGAGGGGCCCCGGGCGCATTCGGGCGCCACGCTGCTGCAGGCGGTGGCCGACGCGCGGGCGCGCCTGGCCGCCGAGGGCGTGGGCGCCGGCACCGTGGTGTCGCTCGAGGCCGAGTACGGGCTGCAGGGCGTGGCCTGGTTCATCGCGCTGACGGCCGAGTGCTGTCTCATCGTGCCGCTGTCGCGCGCGGCCCGCGCCCACCACGCCTCGTTCCTGGAGATCGGCGAGGTGGAGGTCCGGGTGACCGTCGGCGACGGCGGCGTCACCGTGACCCGTACCGGGGCCGCGGCGACGCACGCGCACTACCAGACCCTTCGGGAGCGCGGTGTGCCCGGCCTGGTGCTCTTCTCGTCGGGGTCCACGGGGGCGCCGAAGGGCGTCGTCCACGACCTGGAGCGGCTGCTCCGCAAGTTCCGCGTGCGCAAGCGCGCCTTCCGGACGCTGGTGTTCCTGCAGCTCGATCACATCGGCGGCGTCAACACGCTCTTCTACACGCTGTCCAACGGCGGCGCCTGCGTGGTGGCCGCCGCCAGGACGCCGGACGCCGTCTGCGAGGCCATTGCCGCCCACCGGGTGGAGCTCCTGCCGACCTCGCCGACGTTCCTGAACCTGCTGATGCTCTCCGGGGCGCATCGCCGCCACGATCTGTCCTCGCTCCAACTGGTCACCTACGGCACCGAGCCGATGCCCGAGAGCACGCTGGCGCTCGTGCACCAGGAGCTGCCCGGCGTGAAGCTGCAGCAGACCTACGGACTGTCGGAGGTCGGGATCCTGCGGTCGCAGTCTCGGGGCAACGACTCGCTGTGGGTGCGCGTCGGCGGCGAGGGCTACGAGACCAAGATCGTGGACGGGCGGCTCTGGATTCGCGCCGAGTCCGCCATGCTCGGCTACCTGAACGCGCCGAGTCCGTTCTCGCCCGACGGCTTCCTCGACACGGGCGACCTCGTGGAGCAGGACGGGGAGTGGCTCCGGATCCTGGGCCGGAAGAGCGACATCATCAACGTGGGCGGCGCCAAGGTCTACCCGGCGGAGGTCGAGAGCGTGCTCCTCACGCTCGACAACGTGGCCGACGCGGTCGTGGAGGGAGAGGCCAACGCCATCACCGGGCAGATCGTCGTCGCCACGCTCCGGTTGAAGACGCCGGAACCGCTGCCCCAGCTCAAGGCGCGCGTGCGTGCGGCCTGTGCGGCGAAACTCGAGGGCTACAAGGTGCCGACCCGCATCAAGGTGACCGACGACGTGCTCTACTCGGAACGGTTCAAGCGCTTGCGATAAGGTTAGGGGCGGCCAGGCCGCCACCCACGCCGTGCGACCCCTCCTCAAACAGCTGTCGTCGTTCGCCGCCCGCCTCGCGGTGCTGCCGCTCACGGCGCTCTGCGCCCTGGAGCGCGCGGTCGTACCGACGGGGGAGGGCGCCTTCGCCTTCTGCGCCCAGGCGCTGGCGGGGATGCCGGGCCGGCCCGGCGTGTTCCTGCGCGCGGCGTTCTACGAGTCCACGCTCGCCTCCTGCGGCCCCAATCTGTACGTCAACCACGGCGCCTTCTTCACCCACCGCGTGGCGCAGGTGGGCAGCAGTGTCTACGTGGGCCACTACGCGCTCGTCGGCGCCGCCCGCCTCGGCGACGGCTGCTCGATCGGCAGCCGCGCGAGCGTGCTGTCCGGTACCGAGCTCCACGAGCCGGGTCCCGACGGCCGCTGGACGCCGTACCACGTGGACAAGCTCCGGATCGTGGCCATCGGCGAGCACGTGCTGGTGGGGGAGGGCGCGATCATCATGAACGACGTGGGGCCGCGGTCGCTCGTCACGGCCGGCGCGGTCGTGTCGGCGCCGGTGCCGGGCGGCATCGTCGTGGCAGGCAATCCCGCCCGCTTCGTCCGCAAGATCGACTGGCCCTCGCCGGCGTCCGCGTCGGAGGCGGGAGCGACGGCGTGAGCCGGGAACGGCTGGCGTTCATCGACTGGCTCAAGGCCATCGGCATCACGCTGGTCGTCTACGGGCACGTGGCGGGGTGGACGATCAACGAGTACTTCCCGCCGATCTTTCCCAAGCAGCTGGGCGTGGCGCTGTTCGTGTTCGTGGCCGGCTACTCGCTGGCGTCGGAGCGCCGGCCCGTGGGCACCGTCGTGGTCCGCCGGCTGTTCGAGATCATGTTCGTTGGCGGGCTCTTCGCCGTGCTCCTGTCGGTCATCGGGCTCGCGGTGGACGGCGGCGCCAGGCTCAGCAACTTCACGCCGCTGGTCTTCGGCGCCAACGTGCTCGTGAACAACTTCCCGGCGAATCCCACCACCTGGTACATCGGCACCTACATCCACCTGATCGTGGCGTGGGCGCTGCTGTTCCGGCATGTGACGGTGACGACTCCCGTCCTCGTGGGCACGCTCGCCGTCGAGATCGCCGTGCGGGCCTACGCCTGGGACCACCTGGGAGGGTTCCAGGCGTACATGATCCTGCCGAACTGGTTCGGGTGCTTCCTGCTGGGCCGCGCGGCCGGGCAGGCGGCGATGGCCGGCCCGGCGACGCCCGTGAAGGGCGGCGCGCTCGGCTGGGCGCTCGTGGTGCTGGGCCTGGCGTGGCTCGTCGCCCAGCCCGCGCTGGGCATCCCGCTCGACATGTTCGGGCCGTTTCGGCCTGTCACCGGCGGGACGTCGACGGGCATGCGCCTGGTGCTGTCGGCGGCCGTGTCGACGCTCTACCTGGGCACGTGCTGGGGGCTCTACCACCTGACGCGGCGGCTCGGGCCGTCGCACGCGGCCGAGTTCCTGTCGGCCCAGACCGTCTTCGTGTTCGTCGCGCACATGCCCGTGATGTACGCGCTCGACCCGCTCATGGCCGACTGGTCGATGGTGGCGCAGTCGGCCGTGCGGATCCTCGTGTGCTACGGCGTGATGGCGGTGGCGTCGATGTACTTCCGCCGCCTGGTGCCGGTGACGGCGCTGCGCGACCGCGTGCTCACATGGATGGGAGCAGCGGCAGCGTAGCCCGGATGCCGCGCGACGACGCCTCGTCGATGGGCGCCATCTGCCCGGCGGCGCCCTCCACGAGCGCGTGCGCGCGGACCAGCGCGAGGCCGAGGCCGCCCCGGTAGCGCGAGAACGGCGGGCGCGGCAGCGCGTCCTGGGCGGGTGCGGTGGTCGTGACCTCCACGTGGGCCGACGCGGCATCGCGCCAGACGTGGCAGCGGAGCACGCCGCCGTGCTCGCGCACGACGACCTGGGCCATCGCGTCCACCACCAGCGCCAGTTCCTCGCGCGTCAGCGGCACGTCGCCCACGACCGACGCCGCGTCGTAGGCCACCTCCGTGACCACGTCGGTCACGCCGGATCGCAGGAGGGCGGCCACCTCGGCGACGGCCGTCCGCGCCGTCGGACGCTGGCGTCCGTCGGTCGACCAGATGGCGGCCACGTGTCGGAGCTGATCCAGGAGCTCGACGATCAGCTCCTGCGCGCGTCGCGCGCCCGCGACGGCGCGCCGATCCGCCGGCGACAGCGCGTCGGCGTGCTTTTCGAGCAGCCCCAGGTACCCGCCGATGACACCGGCGGGCGCCCGGAGCTCGTGTCCCGTCAGCGAGAGGAGCTCGGCAACCTCGTGGGGGGTCATGGCCTGACGGTACTATGGGCGCGGTGCCGGTGGGGGGGCCTTCTCCGCTCGTCAGCGTCGTGATTCCGGTGCGCGGCGACGCCGTCCCGCTCGCGCGCCTCCTGGCGCAGCTGGTGCCGGCGCCCGACGTGGAGGTGATCGTGTCGTCGGCCGATGACCGGGCGACCCGTGCCGGCAGCCGTCCCCTCCGCGAAGCGCGGCCGGACGTCCTGTGGGTGGAGGGCCCCGCGGGCCGGGGGACGCAACTGAACCGGGGCGCGGCCTCCGCCTCGGGGACCTGGCTGTGGTTCGTGCACGCGGACAGCGGCCTGCCGCCGGGCTGGCTCGGAGCGTTCCGGGGCCTGAACGCGGAGGCCGCGGTGGCTGGCGGCAGCTTCCGTTTCCGGCTGGACTCCGACGCCTGGCAGGCGCGGCTCCTGGAGCGGGGCGTGGCGCTGCGGGTGCGGCTGTTCGATCTGCCGTACGGCGACCAGGGAATCTTTGCGCGCCGCGCGGTGTTCCAGTCCCTAGGTGGGTTCCAACCGATCCCGTTGATGGAAGACGTCGAGTTCATCCGGCGCCTGAAACGGCGGGGGCGCCTGGCACATCTCACCCTTGGGCTGACGACCTCGGCCCGGCGGTGGGAGGCGCGGGGCTGGGTGCGGCAGAGTGCGGCAAACCTGGTGACCCTCGGGCTCTACGGTGCCGGCGTCTCGCCGGAACGGCTGGCTCGCAGGTATGATCCTGGGACCCTTTTCGAACGAGGCTCATCAGATGCTGATCAAGCAGACGCCTGACCTGCGCGAATCGGACGTGACCCCGCGGGAGCTCTACCTCCGGCGGCGTGAGTTCATCGGCGCGGCCGGCGTCGCGGCCGCGGCGCTCGCCACAGGTCTCGGGACGCCGGACGCCGCATCGGCGCAGAATCCGTCGGCGCAGAAGCTCGGCGACCTCAAGAAGAGCCCGTTCAGCGTCACGGACGAGAAGATGAACTCGTACCGCGACGTCACGACCTACAACAACTTCTACGAGTTCGGTCTGGACAAGGGCGACCCGTCGCGCAACGCCCATTCGCTGAAGCCGCGCCCCTGGTCGGTGAAGGTCGAAGGGGAGTGTGCGAAGCCCGGCACGTACGACATCGAGGACATCCTGAAGTGGTTCCCGCTCGAGGAGCGGATCTACCGGATGCGCTGCGTCGAGGCGTGGTCGATGGTGGTGCCGTGGAACGGCTTTCCCCTCGCCGACTTCGTGAAGCGGTTCGAGCCGACCTCCAAGGCCAAGTACGTCCAGTTCAAGACGCTCGTGGACCTCAAACAGATGCCGGGCCAGAGCGAACCGGTGCTGCAGTGGCCCTACACCGAAGGCCTGCGCATGGACGAAGCGCTCCACCCGCTGGCGATGCTCGCGGTGGGCCTCTACGGCGAGGTGCTGCCCAACCAGAACGGTGCGCCGATCCGGCTCGTGGTGCCGTGGAAGTACGGCTTCAAGGGGATCAAGTCGATCGTCAACGTGCGCTTCGTCGAGCGGGAGCCGCTCAACACCTGGCAGCAGACGCGGGCCGACGAGTACGGGTTCTACGCCAACGTGAACCCGGACGTCGACCATCCCCGGTGGACCCAGAAGACCGAGCGCCGCATCGGCGAGTTCTTCCGCAGGAAGACGCTCCCGTTCAACGGGTACGCCGACCAGGTCGCGTCGCTCTACAAGGGCATGGACCTGCGTCGCTACTACTGAGCCGCCGGCCGCATGACCCAGACCCAGTTCGTCCGTCGCGTCGCCAAGCCTCTGGTCTTCGCGGCGGCGCTCGCGCCGGCCGGCTGGCTGGTCTACAACGCGTTCTGGGGTGACCTGGGCGTCAATCCGGTCGAGACGATCACCAACCAGACCGGCATCTGGACGCTGCGCTTCCTGGTGCTCACCCTGGCGATCACGCCGGCGCGCTGGCTCACGGGCGTGAATCCGCTCACGCTCTTCCGGCGGCCCCTGGGGCTCTTCGCGTTCTTCTACGGCACGCTGCACTTCATGACGTACTTCGTCCTGGATCAGTCGCTGGTGTTCGCCGGCGTCTGGGAGGACGTGGTGAAGCGGCCGTACATCACGGCCGGCTTCACGGCCTTCGTGCTGATGATCCCGCTGGCGATCACGTCGACCACGGGCTGGATCCGGCGCCTCGGCGGCCGGAACTGGAACCTGCTGCACCGCCTCGTCTACGTGAGCGCGCTCGGCGGGGCCCTCCACTACTTCTGGAAGGTCAAGCTCGACACGACCAATCCCGTCTACTACTTCGCCGTGGTCGGCGTCCTGCTGGCGGTGCGCGTCTGGAAGACGACGGCCAGGCGCCAGGCCGCCGCGCCCGTCGGCGGCGCCCGCGTGCCGCGCCAGGCCTGACGGCATCGGCGATGACGGCGTCGCGTCCGGCCGTCGCGATGCTGGCGCGCGCGCCCGGCGCCGACGGCAAGACCCGCCTCACCGCGTCGCTCGACCACGCGGCGGCGACGGCGCTGCGGACGGCCATTTTCCTCGACACCCTCGACGCCGCGCTCTCGCTCGAGTGGCCCGTCCACGTGTTCGTCACCCCCCGCGGCGAGGCGGAGGCCGTGGCCGTCCTCGCGGCGGCCGATCCCGCCATCGCGCCCGCGCGTTCGCGGCTGTACGTTCGGCCGCAGGCCGACGGCGATCTTGGCGCCCGGATGACGGACGCCATCGCCGGAACGCTCGGCGCCGGCCATGACGTGGCCGTCCTCGTGGGCTCGGACATTCCCGACCTGCCGATCCGGGCCGTGGCCGCCGCGGCCGCGGCCGTGGCGCGCGCAGGGCGGGGCACGCTGGTGGCGGGTCCGGCCGAGGACGGCGGCTTCTACCTGCTCGCGGCCGCCGAGGCCGGCGCCGCCGCCACCGCCTTCGCGGGGATGACGTGGGGGCACGACGGCGTGCTGGCCGGCATCACCGGGCGGGCGGTGGCCGGCGGCGGCGCCGTCGCCCTCGTGGACCGGTGGCACGATCTCGACGCCCCGGGCGACCTCGAGCGCCTGATCGCGGCCGGCGGCCTGGCGGCGCGGCGCACGCGAGCCGTGGCGCGCGCGATTCCGCGGTACAATTCGCGGCGTGACTGACCTGGCCCCGCTGACCTCGCCCTGGCGCCTCCTCGTGGGGGCGGCGATCGTGGCGGCCTGCGCCTGCAGCGCGCCGAGTGCGTCGCCGCGCGAGGCCGCCACCGGCGTCGCGGGGGAGCAGAGCGCAGCGGTCGTCATCAACCACGTCCGGCCGCGGCGCGACTTCGTGGGGCCGCTTCCGGAGCGGTTCGAGTGGACGGCGGCGGCGGGTGCCGACCGGTATGCGCTCGGCCTGTGGGACGACGTGGACCGGCTGCGCTGGCGGTCCGACGAGATTACGGGCACGTCGGTCGAACGGCCGCAGGACCTCGACCTCGAGGCCGGTACCTACTTCTGGATCGTGGTGGGGTTGCGGGGCGGCCAGCAGATCGCCGATTCCGGCCGCGCGGCGTTCGTCGTCGAGCGGTAGACGCGAGGGCGGCGTGAGCGGCACGCGGCCGGGGCGGCCATGAACCGACGGCAGGGCGTGCCGTGGGCGGTCGTGCTGGCGCTGGGCGGCCTGGCGGCCGCCGGATGCCGCTCCGCGCCGGCGGCGCCCGAACCCGCGCGCGGCCCCGCCATGCGGGGCGCGAACGTCCTCCTCGTCACCATCGACACCCTGCGGGCCGACGTGGTCGGCGCCTACGGCCATCCCGGTGGGCTCACGCCGCACCTCGACAGGCTCGCCGCCGAGGGCGCTCGCTTCGAGACGGCCTATGCCCACGTGCCGCTGACGCTGCCGTCGCACACGTCCCTCATGACCGGGGCGTATCCCTTCGTCAACGGCGTTCGCGACAACGGCTCCTTCCGCTTCGACGGCCGCCGGCCCACGCTGGCGACGACGCTCGAGCGGGCCGGCTACCGCACGGGCGCCTTCGTGGCGTCGTTCGTGCTGGACGCCAGGTTCGGGCTGAACGCGGGCTTCGACGTCTACGACGGCGCGGCGCGACCGCGCGCCATCGGGGGCGACCTGTCGGTCCTGGAGCGGCCGGCCGACGAGGTGGTGACGGCGGCGCTCGGCTGGCTGGGTACGCCGGGGCCGAGCCCGCAGCCGTGGTTCGCCTGGGTCCACTTCTACGATCCCCACGACCCGTACGAGCCGCCGGAGCCGTTCCGCACGCGGTTCGCCGGCGACCCGTACGCGGGCGAGGTCGCGTTCGCCGACGCCGAGCTCGGCCGTCTCCTGGATGCACTCCGTGAGCGCCGATGGCTCGACTCGACGCTCGTCGTCGTGGCCGCCGACCACGGCGAGGCGCTGGGCGAGCACCAGGAACGGACGCATGGCCTCTTTGCCTACGACGCCACCCTCCGCGTGCCGCTCGTCGTCTGGGGCCCTCCAGCGGTGTCGGCCGGCGTCGTGCGGGGACCGGCGCGGCTCGTGGACGTCATGCCGACCGTGCTGGATCTCGTCGGCGTGACCGGGGAGGCCGTCAGCGGCCGGAGCCTCGCGCCGTCGTTCGCCTCCGGCCGCGTCGCCGACGACCCGGGCGTCTACTTCGAAGCCCTGAACGCCAGCTTCACCCGGCACTGGGCGCCGCTCACGGGCCTCATCGCGGGCGGACTGAAGTTCATCGACCTCCCGATTCCCGAGCTGTACGACCTGGCCGCCGACCCGTCGGAGAGCCGGAACCTGTTCGAGGCCCGCCGCGCCGACGCCACGCCAATCGCCCGGCGGCTGAACGCGCTGAAGGCCGGCGCCGCGCCGGCCGCGCCGCAGGCCGTCGACCGCGAGACCGAACGGCGGCTGCGGGCGCTGGGGTACGTGGCCTCGTCGGCTCCGGCGGCGGACCGTGCCTACACGGAGGCTGACGATCCCAAGGCCCTCATCGGCCTGCACACGTCCCTCGAAGAGGCGCTCGCGGCCCTGAAGGCGGGCCGCACCCCGGAGGCGGAGCGCCTGCTCACGCGGCTCATCGAGGCGCGGGCCGACTTCACGGTGGCCTATGACCGCCTCGCGCAGCTCTACAGGGACACCGGCCGGCTCCGTCAGGCCATCGCCACGCTGGATCGCGCGGCGAAGGCCGGCGCGGCGGACGCGGGCTCGCTGGCCGCGCTTGGCGGCTACTTGCAGGAGGCGGGTGATCTCACCCGATCCGTCGAGGTCCTGGAGGCCGCCCGGCAGATGAACCCGTCGGAGATGGAGGTGTACGAGAAGCTCGGCGTGACCTACACGCGGATCGGGCGGTTCGACGAGGCGCACCGGATGTTCGATCACCTGCTGACGGTGGCGCCGGATTCGGCCACCACCCTGAACAACAAGGGCTCGCTGCTCCTGGCCGAGCGGCGGTGGGCCGAGGCGGGTGAGAGCCTGAAGCGGGCCATCGCGATCGATCCCTCCATGGCCAATGCGCACAACGGCCTGGGCGTGGTCTACGCGCAGCAGGGCGACTTCGCGCGCGCGATCGCCGAGTGGCAGCGGGCGCTGACCCTGCGTCCCGACCTCCGTGACGCGCGCGACAACATCGCCAAGGCGCGGGCGTTGCTGGAGAAGCGGTAGGCGGACTCGGGTCGCGGGGCTCAGACGCCCGCGAACTCGCGCCGGACCTGCCGGGCCAGGGTCGGCGCGTGGCCTCGCCGCGAGGGGCGGTCGCGGCGTACACACCAAGGGGCGGCCCGACGACCGAGCCGCCCCTTCCAGTGGTGCTCGAGTCCCGGGCCCCAGGCCCCCGGAACCCGAGCCCCGGTTCCTTAGAACTCCAGCCGGATGCCCGCCTGGAAGACGCGCGGGTCGAGCGTGGCGATCACGCGCTTGTAGGTCGGGCCCAGGGTGAGGTTGAAGTTCGTCACCGCGTCCTGGTTGAGCAGGTTGTAGATGTCGAGCATGCCCGTCCAGCGCAGCTTGCCCGTCTGGAACGACTTGTCGACGCGGAGGTTCACCAGGCTGACGTTGTCGGACCGGTTCTCGCTCAGGTTCTGGAGGAAGAACGGCGCGCCGAAGTTCGACAGGTTCAGGCCCGGCGACGTGCCGCCGTCGGAGACGATCGGCGAGTACGGGAACCCGCTCTGCAGACGCCAGTTGGCGGCCACGCCGATGTCGAAGGGGAAGGTGTAGCGGCCCAGGAACTGGTAGTGCCACACCGTGGTGTCCTGCAGGTTCGGGGCGTTCGGGTTCGGCGTGAACTCGAAGTTGATCCCGATCGGGTCGGCCGACAGCGGGCTCGTGCTGACCTGCGACGCGGCGCGGAAGTCGGTGCGCCACTGGTAGTCGGCGCTCGTCTGTACGAAGAAGTTGTGCAGGCGCTTGGAGTAGGCGACCTCCACGGTGTCGTAGTGGAAGGTGCCGCCGGGGTAGTTGCCGTACATGCCGTCGGTCGAGTCCGCGAGGCTGTCCGGCACGTCGAGCAGCTGCAGCGTCTGCCCGGTGGCGTCCACCACCTGCGTGGTGGGCACGTTCACCTGACCGACCCACGCCGAGACGAGGTTCGTGCCGTAGAACGACGCGAAGTTGTAGTGGTTCTTCCGGACGTAGGTGAACCGCGCGGATGATTCACCCGGCAGCTGGAACTCCATCGACCCGCTGATCTCCTCGGTGGAGGGCGTCTTGAAGTTCTTGTCCACGGGCGTGCTGTCGGCGCCGACGCGCAGGCGCAGCGAGCCGAGCTCGCTCGGGCCGTCGTAGCGCTGGTTGCCGTTCTGATCGAGGAAGTTGTACTCGGCAATCGACTGGCCGCCCGGGTTGATGGCCGAGAAGCCATCGGCCAGGTTGTTGTAGTAGCGGCCGTAGAAAGCCTTCAGCACGAACTTGCCGTCGCCGTGGACGTCGTAGGTGGCGCCCAGCCGCGGGGCCAGGTTCGTGTTCGACAGGATCGTGGCGGCCTGCACGTTGGTCGAGGCCGGGAAGATCGGGGTGCCGTCGGGCGCGACGTCCGTGATGAGGGGCTTGCGCACCGCGTCGCCGTAGCCGACCTTCTGGTAGTCCATCCGGAGGCCGAGCGTGAAGGTGAGCTTGGCGTTCGGCGCCCACCGGTCCTGGATGTAGGCGGCGTAGTGCAGGTCCGTGTTCGGGCCCACGGTCCAGCCGGAACCATAGTCACTCGACGCACCGGTATCCACGAAGCGGATGCGGTCGGGACCGCACGCCGCCGCGCTCGCGCACGGGTACGAGTAGCGGATCTGCCCGGACGTGCCGTTGTGGCCGTAGCGGTACGAGTCCAGGATGCTCTCGAACCCGAACTTGAAGTCGTGGCTGCCGGCCTTCTCGGGCAGGTAGTAGGTGAGCTGAGCCTTGACCTGCGGCTTCTTGCGGTAGGTGGAGAAGGCGTTCCAGCCGGCGCCGGCCACGGCGTTCGTGGTCCGGAACAGCTTCGGCGGGCTGTTGGCCGGATCCACCTTCACGACCATCGGCCAGTCGAGCGTGAAGTTGCCGACGTTCAGGTTGAAGAAGGCGCGGTCGCTGACCACGCGCTGGTACTCGCCCTTGTACATCCGCGAGTAGCTGTCCTGAGCGCGCACCGACTCGGGCGGCAGCAGGGTGGAGAGGCCGCGCTTCGGCTTCTGCTTCCGGCCCTGCTGGAAGTAGCCGATGAAGGTGTTGTTCTGGCCGACCTTGGCCGTGGCCTTCGCGGTGTAGTTGTCGAAGATGCCGAGGTCCGTGGCGATGCTCTGCGCCACGCCGGACACCTGCTTGTCGATCTTGAAGTGGTTGTAGGCCGCGTAGAACCAGACCTTGTCGCGCATGATCGGGCCGCCCAGGTCCGCGTGCCCTTCGTAGTAGATCAGGTTGGGGTTCAGGCAGGACGGATTGCCCGTGCCGTCGTTGGGGCAGGTGTAGCCGCGATCCTTCATGTCATTCGGGGCCGCGTTCGTGCCCACCCAGCTGCCGTCCTCGTAGCTGTAGTTGTACAGGCCCTTGAACTCGTTGCCGCCGCTCTTGATCGTCGTCACGATCGCGGCGCCGCCCGAGTTCATCTCCACGTCCGCGCCGAGCGCGCTGACCGAGACCTCCTCGTTCGCGTAGTAGTCCTCGTAGAAGCCCGTGCCGCCCACGCCCTCGGTGTGGTCGATGCCGTCGGAGACGACGCGCGCCTGGTTCTGGATGCCGAAGCTCTCGTAGCCCGATTGCTGGCTCTTGTGGCTGCCGCCCACGTCGAAGCCCTGCATGCGGACGCCGGGCGCCTCCGAGAGCGCGCCCCAGACGTCGGTGGAGTTGGGCACCGCGATGAGGGCGTCGCCCTTCAGGCTCGTGCCGATCTTCGTGGTGGACGTGTCCACGAGCGGCGAGTCGCCCGTGACCGTGATGCTCTCGGTGAGGCCGCCCACCTCGAGCTTGGCGTCGAAGGAGATCGTCTGGCCGAGCGTCACGCTGATGTTCTCGCGTTCGACCTTCTTGAAGCCCTCGAGCTCGAACGTCAGCTTGTAGACGCCCGTCGGCAGCGCCGGGAACATGTAGTTGCCGTCGGCCTGGCTCACCGTGGTCCTGACGCCGATGAGGGCCGGCGACGTGGCCGTCACCGTGACGCCCGGGAGCACGCCGCCCTGCGCGTCACTGACCGTGCCGGTGATGCGGCCTTGCGTGATCTGTGCGTACGCCGGCATCGCCATCAGCGCGGCGACGCCGGCGATCGCGACGAGACGAATCAGTTTCCACCTCATGGAAGTCCTCCTCCTCCTCGTATTCCGAACAACCGGTTTGTGTCGCTGTGAACCCACCGCGGCACCAAACTGCCCTGTGGGGGTGGGGCGAATGGTAGTCCCGTAATGGTCGAGCTTGCGAGGAAAAGGACGAGCTGCGGGACGGATTGACGGCGGATTCCAGGCCTAGTTCGGCAATTACTGTGATGAAAGGCTGGAAAGGAGGGGTAAACCCTGGGGCGAACGGCGGTCTTGCGTTCCCGGACGCCGCTGCTAGGATGCGGGGCACTGTGCCTCGCCCCACCACTGGGTCACGGATGTCCGGCGTCGCCGCGACCGTCCTGCTGCTCCTCTGGGCATGGGCGCTGACGGGAGTGCGGGCGGAGCCGGCGCCGCGTCAGGGGGCCCAGGCCTCGTCGCCGACGCGGATCCCCCGGGCGGGCGCCGGTGGGGACCTCGTCGGGGCGGACGTCTGTGCGGAGTGCCACGAAGAGGCGCACGAGGCGTGGAGCGCGGCCCGGCACAGCCGGATGATCCAGCGAGCCAGCCGCGCGAGCGTCGTCGGCGACTTCCGGCAGGCGGAACTGAGGCTGCACGGCGACCCGTTCCGGTTCCGCGAGGCCGACGGCGGCTTCTACATCACCGAGTCGCGGTGGAGCGGCGCGCCGGTGGAGCACAAGGTGGAGCTGACGCTCGGCAGCCGCCGCATCCAGCACTACCTCACGACCGTCGACCACGGCCGCATCGTGGTCCTGCCGCCCGCCTGGGACGTCGAACGCAAGGCGTGGTTCGACAGCGTCGAGATCATCCGGCCCGACGAAGGCGACACGCAGGTCGTGCAGCAGTGGAACAAGAACTGCGTCGGCTGCCACGTGAGCGAGCAGGACAACCGCTACGACCCGGCGACCCGGACCTACGCCACGACCTGGCGCGACGAAGGCACGACCTGCGAGCGGTGCCATGGGCCCGGCCGCGAACACGTCGAGCGCTACCGCGCCGCGACGGGCCCGGCGCCGCCAGGGGCGACCGGCATCGTCCGGCCGACCCGCCTGACGCCGCCGCGGAGCACGGCCGTGTGCGCCCAGTGCCACTCGCTGCGCGACCGGGCGGCACCGGGCTTCCGGGCCGGCGAGGCGTACGACGACTACTTCGTCCTGAAGCTGGAATACACGCCGCGCAAGGAGCAGGATCCCGTCTACTGGGCCGACGGGCGGCCCCGGCGTTTTTCGAACGACGCCGCGGGCCTCTGGCAGAGCCAGTGCTACCTGCGCGGCGGCGCCACTTGCGTCACCTGCCACGACGGCCACGCGCCGAACGTGGACCGCCACGAGGAGCTCGCGCCCGCGAACACGGCGCTGTGCACGCGCTGCCACGAGGCCATCGGCCGGGACGTGGCCGGGCACACGAAGCATGCCGCGGCGAGCGCCGGGAGCGCGTGCGTGGAGTGCCACATGCCGCGCGAGGTCGTGAGCATCAAGGCCCGGATCCGCGATCACACGATCGGCGTGCCGACGCCCGAGAACACGGTGAAGTACGGCATCCCCAACGCCTGCACGACCTGTCATACGACCGAGTCCGCGGCGTGGGCCGTTGCGCGCATGGCGGCATGGTGGCCCGAGGGACGGCGGCGCCGGAACGTGGCGCGCGCCGCGGCGTTCACCGAGGGCCGGGAGGCGAGGCCCGACGCCCTGCCGAAGCTCGTCGCGATCGCGGCGGATCCGGCGGAGGGCCCGCTGTCGCGCGCCAACGCGCTGGGCTACCTGCGTGCGTACGACGACCCGCGTGCGGTGGCCGCGCTCGGACACGCGCTGGCCAGCGAGGAGCCGCTGCTGCGGATGGTCGCCGCGTCGAGCGTGACGCAGCCGGCGCTGCAGCCCGCGCTCCTTCGGGCCCTCGGGGACTCCAGCCGATCGGTCCGCCTCGCGGCGCTCGTGTCGCTCGTCAACCTGGGCACGCCGCTCGCGACGCCCGGCGACACGGTGCGCTTCCGGTCCGTGAGCGGCGAATTCGCGGCCCAGGCCGCCGAACACGAGGACGATGCGGCGACGCAGACCGACCTCGGCCTGGTCCACCTGCTGAACGGACGCCTGGAGCCCGCGTCGGCCGCGCTGTCGATCGCCATGGATCTCTCCCCGAAATTCCCGGGGGCCGCGTTCTTCCTGGGCCTGGTGCGGATGGGCCAGCACCGTGCCGAGGACGCCCGACGCCTGCTGGCGCGCGTTCCGGCCGCGGACCCGTTCTACGCGATGGCCCGTGCGCGCCTGAAGCAACTGGAAGGGCAGGAGCGGCGATGACGATGTCTCCGCCGCACGAGCTGCCGGACGAAGGGACTTGCTGAGCTGTGGTATAGTGCTATTCTTCTGTCGCGGGGTGGAGCAGTCCGGTAGCTCGTTGGGCTCATAACCCAAAGGTCGCGGGTTCAAATCCCGCCCCCGCAACCAATGAGAGCCGCGCATCGCGCGGCTCTCGCCACGTACGGGCCCTCGTCCTTCCGGCGTGCGTCACTCGCGGCCGGATGGCCAGGTGGGCCGGGGGCGTGTGGCCAGCCACAGGATGAAGTCCGTGGCCGGCGGCGTGCCGCCGACGTGCCGCAGGCGCGAGGCGGCCTGGGCGCGGTGGCCGTGCGAGTGCAGGCTCACCTGCAGGAACGCCTGCGCGACCGTGCATCCGCCGCCCGGCACGAGCGGACTGGCGAGCGTCCGGTCGAGGTCGCCTGCCGTCGCGTTGGCGAGCCAGGTGTCTTCGCGCGACTGCGTCCCCGCGTATCGCGCGACGAGGGCCTCGAAGGTCGGCGCCGCGAGGGACTCCTGCTCCACGTCGAACGGCTCGCCGAGCACCGTGAGCAGCCAGAAGCGATTCGCCAGCAGGACGTGATGGAGCAGGCGCAGCATCTCCGGATCGGAGGCCGCCGCCGGATGCCGGCCCACCTCCGTCAGGAGCGCGGCATTGGCGTGGCCTTTGTGTCCGTTCAGGTCGCGCAGCATCGTGAGCATGACGGAGGGATCGTAGCGGACGGTCGCGACTGCGGCTCAGTCCGGATGCGGCGCGAAGGGCTTTTCGAGCAGATCGAAGCCTTGTCTGTCCGAGTAGCCGTGCCGGACGTAGAACCGTCGCGCGCCGTCGTTGTGCCGGCCGAGCTGGAGCGACACGTTCGTGCACCCGGCCTCGGCGGCGGCGGCCTCGGCGGCCCTGAGCAGCGACGCGCCGACGCCGCTCGCGCGATGGTCCGGCCCCACGTACAACTCGTCGAGCTCGGCCGTGAGGCCGAGGTGTTCCAGGCTGAACACGTAGACGGCGATGAGATAGCCCACGGCTGCGCCGTCGATCCGCGCGAGCCACACGGCGCCGAGCCGGCCGTCTGAGAGCAGCTGGGCCAGCGCGCCTGCGACGTGCGAGGCGTCGAATCCCGACAGGCCTTCGAACACCCAGTAGTCGCACACCAGCGGTACCAGCGCCGCGATGTCGTCCGCCGTCGCGCGCCGGACCTCCGCGTGCCGTCGGTCGGATGGGGACGTCGATCCGTGCGGATCGGGGGTGTCGGTCATCTGGGCCCTCCACTGGCCGTGCGTCGTGCCGCCATGATGGCAGAGCTCGTGCGGCCGTGTCGTGGACGGCGCGCCACGGCCCGGGCCGGGCGGCCTCGGCGCGGACGTGACGACTCAAACCGTGCGATGCCGCTTCACGACGGCCGGACCGATCGCCGACAGGGTGGGCGTGCCGCAGCACGCCATCACTCGTCCAAGCTCGGTCTGGAGCGTCTCCAGCACGCCCTGGACGCCGTCGGCGCCGTAGGCGGCCAGTCCCCAGGCGATGGGCCGCGCGACGAGCACGGCCGTCGCGCCGAACGCCAGCGCCTTCATGACGTCGGTGCCGCGCCTGAAGCCGCCGTCGGCGAGCACGGGGACGCGGCCGCTCACGGCCTCCACGATCGGGGCGATGAGGTCGAGCGGCGCGGGCTGACTCGACGATTCGGCCTGGCCGTAGGTGGAGACGACGAGACCGCGGGCGCCGTGCGACAGGGCGGCGCGGGCCTCGTCCACCGACGCGATGCCCTTCACCACGACCGGCAGCGAGACCTCGCGCGTCACGCGGTCCACCGCGGCCCAGTCGATGCGCCGGCGCGGGCGGGCCAGGGTGTCGGTCGGGCCGACCGTGACGACCACGGCCTTGCAGCCCGCGTGCTCGGCCTCGGCGAGGCGCGCGCGGGTGGCCCCGGCGTCGTCACCGGCGAACACCTGGACGAGCATCGGCACCGATGGATGGGCCGCGGCCAGGACGTCGATGCCGGGCGCCCCACCCGCGTTCAGCACCACGGCGGCCTTCGCGGCCCCGGCGCCGCGCAGCACCGCCGCCTCGGCCTCCGGGTGGAACCGGCGCGGATCCGCGATCGGCCCGGCCAGGATCGGCGCGAACATCCGGACGCCGACGAGCTCGACCGACTGGTCGAGCTCCAGGCAGTTCACCATCATCCGCGGCCGGAACGTGATGCGATCGAACGCCGCGCGATCGCTACCGGCGACGAGGCGCGCGCGATCCGGGCCGAGCGCCTTGGTGGCCTCGGCCTCGAACTCGAAGACGTTGACGAGGCCGTCGCGCGGAGCGACGCGCGGCCCCGCTGTCGTCGCCTGGGCATCGGGCCGCCCGCCGGGCGCCGTGGCCCGCTGCAGCCAGTCCCGCCTGCTCGTGGTCGCCATGGTCAGTCGAACCTCGCCGTCACGGCCGTCCGGTTCACGTCCGCGAGCGACGCCGTGCCGGCCGCCGCCATCGCGGCCACCAGTTCGGCCTGCACCATCTCGATGACACGCCGGGTGCCCGCCGGACCGAAGGCGCCGAAGCCCCAGCGCGTGGCGCGCCCCAGGCAGACGGCATCCGCGCCGAGCGCCAGGGCCTTGAACGCATCGGCCCCGCGGCGGAACCCGCTGTCCACGAGCACTGGCACGCGTCCGGCCACCGCGTCGACGATCTCGGGCAGGACCTCCAGCGTGGACGGGCCGTAGTCCAGCGAGCGCCCGCCGTGGTTCGACACGATGATCCCGTCGGCGCCGTGCGCGATGCAGAGCCGCGCGTCCTCCGCCGTGAGGATGCCCTTCACCAGCATCGGCACCGTGATGAGTGGACGGATGCGGTCGAGGTAGCTCCACTCGTACCACAGCCGCGTGTCCGGCACGCGGTACGGGTTCTTCGGACCGCCGCCGGCCGGCCGCGGCGCCGGCCCGCGCACGCTGCCGCCCAGGTTCCGAGCGTGCTGCGACCGTTCGTAGTAGGTGGCCTGCTGATCCACGGTCACGACGACGGCGCGGCAGCCGAGTCCCTGGACACGCTCGAGGATCGTCCGGCTCTCGTCGAGATTGCGCCGGGGATAGAACTGGAACCACGTCGGGCCCGCGCCCCCCGCCACGATCCGGTCCACGGGCTGGCTCGAGTTGTTGCTGATGATGAAGGGCGTCTTCGTCTCGGTGGCCGCCTGGTGCATGCCCGCTTCGCCGTCCGGGTGCAGCGCCGCCTGCAGGGCGGTCGGCGCCACGAAGATCGGGAAGGCCAGGTCGAGGCCCAGCACCCGGGTCCGCGTGGTCACGCGGCTGGCGTCGACGGCGGGCCGGGACACGACGTCCACCCAGTCGAAGGCGTCGCGGTTGCGCCGGATGGTGAACTCGGAATCGGCCCCGTGCGCCGTGTAGTCGTAGACGGCCTGCGGCACGTTGGCGAAAAAGATCGGCTCGAAGTCGAAGACCGTCGCCATCTCGTCGAAGCCGGGCACCCGGCGATGGGCCGGGAGCGGACGGGGATCACGTTGCGCCGCCGACAGCGGCGAGGCCGCCACGAAGGCGGCCAGGCTCGCCAGGGCCTTCCGGCGTCCTGGACTCGAGCACCATCGGCGTTCCACCGGCCCCATTCCGCCCTCCAATCCGCCACACGGCCAACGGCGGCGCCAGCGCCGTACGCGCACGGGGCCCGGCCCGGTGCGGCCGGTCAGGACACTAGGCTCGGCCGCACGCCAAGTCAAGCCGTGCGCGAGAAGAGCGGGGGCCTGGACGCCGGAACGCGGCGGTCCGGTGGCGCGCGGGCCCGGTGCACGAGGATCCATCCCAGCCATTGATCTCGGGCCAGCTCGTGTGTTACACCCTCGCGGTCGGCCCCCACCTCGAAGTCGTCCGTTCGGAATCGTCGGCTGTTTCTCTCTCGGTTCGTCTGTCCTCGGGAGGCACAGTATGCGCGGTGTTCGACTCGGTCTGGCAGTAGCACTCGTCCTGGCGGCGGCCACGTCGCTCTCGGCCCAACAAGGCACGTCACAGATCGCGGGCAAGGTCACCGACGAACAAGGCGCGGTGCTGCCCGGGGTCACGCTCGTCGTGACCAACGAGGAGACCGGCGTCTTCCGCGAGGTCTCGACCGGCGCGTCGGGCGCCTTCTTCGTCTCCCAGATCGTGCCCGGGCGCTACAAGCTCCGGGCGACGCTGGAGGGCTTCGCGCCCTTCGACCGCACGGGGCTCCTCGTGCAGGTGGGCAACACGGTCACCGTGGATCTCACCCTGAAGGTCGGATCGTTGTCCGAGACCGTCGAGGTGACGGGCGCGTCGCCCCTCGTGGACACCAGCAGCACGAGCGTCGGCGGCAACATCGGCACGGCGGAGCTCTCCACGCTGCCGGCCATCAACCGGAACTACTTCTCGGCCGTCGCGCTCCTGCCGGGCGTGCAGTTCACGCCCTCCAACCAGATGGGGAACGACACGATCATCGCCGGCGGGCAGACGTCGCAGAACACCAACGTCTCCGTCGACGGCGGCTACAACGCCGACGACGCGCTGGGCACGAGCTCCGGCGCGCAGGTCCGGACGCCGCTCGAGGCCATCCAGGAGTTCCAGGTGGTCACGGGCATGTACGACGCGGAGTTCGGACGCGCGAGCGGCGCGGTCGTCAACGCCGTGACCAAGGTGGGCACGAACGAGTTCCGGGGCGTCCTCTTCGGCTACTCGGCGTTCAACCAGCTCACGTCACGCGACTTCTTCGTGAAGCAGAACGACCTGCCGAAGCCCACCGTGACCAAGCGCGAGTGGGGCGGCGTGGTCGGCGGGCCCATCGTGAAGAACAAGATGCACTTCTTCCTGAGCCTCGAGCGCCAGGTGGACAACCCGAACCGATCGCGCGTGTTCTCGTCCCGGCCCGAGCTGAACTTCTCGCGCGTCGAGGAGCGGTCGGACTGGAACACGCTCATCCGTATCGACCATCAGCTGACCCAGAACCACACCTGGGCCGCGCGCTGGCTGCGCGAGTCGGCGCCGCAGTTTCCCGTGATCGGCACCCGCCAGACGGAGGCGTCGTTCCAGGACGAGACCGACCTCGACCAGACGGCTGTCTTCACCCTGACGAGCGTGCTCGGCAACTCGCGCGTGAACACCGTGCGCATCGCCAGGACGTGGGAGCACTGGTGGCACGCCAACGAGTGCGCGCGGGCCCAGGGCGACGAGGCCGTGCAGGACCAGTCACTCTGCCCGCCGCAGCTCGACTACCTGGAGTTCCTCGGCCAGGCCAGCACGGAACTGCAGGGGCCGTGGGACTCGAACTGGCAGGTCGAGGACGACGTGTCGTGGTACGTCCCGACCAGGCGCGGCGACCACGAGTTCAAGCTGGGCGCCCGCTACAATTTCACGGAGCTCGAGCGTGTGTCGGGCATCAACAGGAACGGCACCTTCCGTTTCAACACGAACGCGCCGTTCGACGCCGCCGATCCCCGCACCTATCCCGAACGGCTCACCATCCGCGTCCCGAACGCCTTCCGGGAGTTCGTGAAGAACCACACCTTCGAGGCGTTCGTCCAGGACAAGTGGCGCGTGGGCCGGAACACCATCAGCCTCGGCCTGCGCTACGACCTGGAGGTGATTCCGCTCGACGAGACCGACAACCCCCTGTTCGCGGGGGCCGGCTATCCCGTGGACAAGAACAACGTCGCGCCGCGCCTCGGCTTCACCCGTGCGCTGGACGAGCAGAACCGTTCGGTCCTTCGCGCCGGCTACGGGATCTTCTACAACCGCACCATCCTCGGCGCGATCGACGACGTCGTGGAGTTCTCGAAGTTCACCGAGTCGGCGGTACTGCAGTTCCCGAACAACAACGCCGATCCCGGACCCAGCCGCGGGCAGTTCCCGACGGATCCGTGGCTGGTGAACGGCCCGTTCATCAACCAGGCGCTGATGAACCAGCGGTACCCGGCCGGCGCGCGCATCAGGAACGCCGGCGTCGTGATCTTCGACGCGCCCGGCCGGCAGCAGCCGTACGCGCACCAGATGACGGTGGGCTACACCCGGCAGTTCGGGCAGTCCGTGGCCGTGAGCGCCGATTACGTCAAGTCGCTGAACCGCGACATGTTCCTGGCGCGCAACCTCAACCCGATGCGGCGCGTGGACACGACACGGACCGGCGCCATCACCCGGAGCGACGCGTTCGGCGTGCTCGGCGAGGCCTACAGCCAGCAGGTGTGGGTGATGGAGAACACCGGCAAGAACGACTACGACGCCCTGAACCTGCAGGTGGAGAAGCGCCTGTCGCACAACTGGTCGGGCCGGGTGTCCTACTCGCTGGGCTACTCGCGCGGCACGGCCGAGAACCAGGCCGACAAGAACACCTACCAGGTGGGCACCGATCTCCGTCTGGACGACTGGTCCGGGCCCAGCCAGGTGGACCGCCGTCACATCCTGTCGGTGAGCGGGCAGGTGGACATCCCGAAGACGTGGGGCATGAACGTCTCCGCCACCGCCCGCTACATGAGCGGGGCGCCCTTCACGATCTTCGACAGCAGCATCGACGCGGACCAGAACGGCGAGCTCGTCGACCCGCTGCCGGCCGGCACCTACAGCGGCACCGCCCTGAACGCGATGAAGGACGTGAAGAACGACGGCGGGCGCAACGGCGCCTACGGACCCGACTACTTCCAGCTGGATCTTCGCGCCGGCTGGCGGGTGCGGACCCGCGAGAACCATGCCCTCAACGTCTTCTTCGACATCTTCAACGTGACGAACCGCGCGAACTTCGACAACCCGTCGGGCGACCGTCGCGTGGCGTCGACGTTCCTGGTGCGGACGAACCTGCGCGGCGGCGGCGGCTTCCCGCGCCAGGCGCAGTTCGGCGTGCGGTACCAGTTCTGATCCCCCGGGCGCCCATCGGCCGGCGATGGGCGCCCACCGCGTGCCTCTGGGCACACTCTGGCCGCTGCCGGCGCATGCCCTGTCGAGGCGCGGGGACGCCCATCCGCGGCCTCCTGTACGCGTACTCCAAGAGAATCCTCAGGAATTCCGCGCCCACACTGCGGTTGCGCCCCGGCCACGGCCCGGCGGCACCGGACTTGCCCATCGGCGAGTCGTCGGCACGCGGATGGTCGCGACCGATCCTGCAGGAGGTGCGGCATGAGGGTGGCGTCTGCGGCGCTGCTGGCCCTGGGCACGCTGGCGGCCGGCCAGCCGGACCGGCCCGGGCACGGCGCGAGCGATGCGGAGATCGAACGGGTGCTGGCGGTGGCGCGCGGCGACGCGGCTGCGCGCGCGGCCTTTCACCGGGCGTATGGCCTCGAGATCGAGCACCCGGTGGTCGAGCGCATCGAGATCGTCACCGAGCGGCGCCGGCTGGCGCTCATCGCCGAGGCCCGCCTCGCCGCGGGTGACTGGGCGTTCGCGCGCGGTCTGTGGCGGGCGCGCGAGGCGCTGCGGCCGTGGCGGCGCAAGGTGGCCATCGTCGGACGTCTGCGCTTCCCGCCGCAGAACGCCTACGTCCTGGCGCCGCCGCTCGACCTCGATCTCATTGGGCGCGCCGGACGGCTGCCCCGCCTCGCGCTCGAGGGCGCCACGGTGTTCGGGCTCGGAACCGGCGCGCCGAACGAACGGCTGCCGGTCGCGGGCGCGACCGTGGAGGCGCTCTTCGACGCCGACGTGGCGGACACCGCCCGGGAGGTCGTCCTGCGGGCCGACGGTGTGGAGCTGGTGCGTCTGGCCCTGGACGTGTCCCGGCAGCCATGAGCGGTGCTGCGGACGGCCCGCAGCCGTCCACTCAGGCAGCCTGCCGCGCGCGCGCGTTCAGGGCGTCCGCCACGCGCTCCCAGACGGGCACGCGCGGGGTCTGCAGCGCGTTGACCTCCGTGTCGGTCAAGGGCAGGCCCCACTCGTCGGCCTGCCGCAGCAGGCGATCCGGGTGCCGGAAGAAGGCCGCGCGCAGTTCGTCGTCGGCCTGCAGTTCGTCGATCAGGATGTCCAGGGTCTGGTCCAGGGTGCGGATGGTCGCGGTCATGTCAGCCTCCGTGCCCTGGCAGGGCAAGCGGCGGGCCAGTCGCGCGCCGCGTGCGCCTCCGGCGACATCTCTGGGATTTCCTCCACATTCTGCGCTCCGGAATTTTTCATGCGCGCGGAGGTGCGGGGTGGCCGCCGCGTGAGCTCACGCGGGTTGCCCCGTTGCGGACAGGTTGCCCGCGCTGCCGCAGGCCGCACGCTCGCACGCCCGTAGTGAGGCGGGCCGGACGGCGTCCCTCAGATCCCACGACGCGCGTGGTGGTGAGGGACGCCGCCCGGCCCGATCCGGCGGGCTGACGCGCCGCGCTACTTCCGGGGCCGACGGCCGCCGGCACGAGGGTCCGGCCGCGCCGGACGGCTGCCGCCCCGCGGCGCTTCGCCAGTCCTGGCGCCCTCGCCGACGCGCCGGCTGCCTTCAGCCCGGGCGGCTCGATCGCGTTCGAGCTGGCCGAGCGTGCCGTCCGCCGGCTGTCGGCCGGCCGAGTCGCGCGCACGGCTTGCGGCGTCGCTGGCGGGATGCTGGGTGTCGGCCCACGCGCCGTCGTCGTACTTCTGCCACCCGCCGCCGTCCGCTCTCCGGTACACGTGGCCGTCGCGTCCCGCGTAGACGCCGTCCTCCCCGGAGGCGACGAACCCGCGCCCCGCCGGCCCGCTCCGGCCGATGGCGGCACCCTCGTCGGTGACGACGCCGGCGCGCGTGACGCCGGTGGCGCGGTTGGTGGCGTGGCCCGCCCGCGCCCACTCGTCGCCAAGACGCACGGCGCTCGCGCCCCATTGCCCGTAGACGCCGGCCGCTTGGCGCGCCTCGGCGTAGACGCCCGCATGAGGGTTGTAGGTTTGCGCGGCGCCGGTGGCGCCGTAAGGCCCCCAGGCTGCGGCGCCCCGAGCGTAGGTGCCGGTGGCGGGGTTGTACCGCGCGGCAGCGCCCGCGCCGCCGTACGGGCCGTACGCCACGGCCCCGCGCTGATACGTGCCGCTCCAGGGGTCGTACCGGGCCGCGGCGCCGTAGGTCGCGGCGTGGGGATAGTAGACGGGGAGTGGGCCGCCGTACCAGACGGCTGGGCGTAATGCCAGCCCGTGCCCCACACCGCGCAGCCCCAGGCGATCGTGACGCCCGAGTAGCCGGCGCCGGCCGCCACGACGACGGCATCGGTCGTATCGCTGACGACGGTCACATAGGTGACGTGGTGGGCCGGTGAGCTGGCAGGAATCGCGTAGATCGCGGCTGGCACGGCGCCGGCCACCCCCCAGGGACCGGCCGGGAGGGCGGACACGAACCACACGCCCTGGAAGCAGAGATAGTAGCGGTCGCCGACGCGGAGCACGTCGTACGCCGTGTTCACGGCGCGCTGCACCGCGGTCGTCTCGATGGGCACGAACACCGGCGCGCCCTGGTACGCGACCGGCGGCGCGGACACGGCGGCCTTGGTCACCGTCGCCGTCTGTGGAATGCCTGCCAGCAGCACGGCTTCGGCGGCCTCGGGTGTGCCCGGCACGGAAGCCAGGACGCGCGCCCGCGGGTGATCCCGAGGAATCCGGGTGAACTCGACGGGCAGGGTCGGCGTCGCGAACGTCCAGGGCCCCGCGAAGCCGGGCGCCGAGAACCAGCGGCCGGCCACCAGGTAGTAGACCGGGCCCGACAGACCCAGACGGAAGACGTCGCTGTCGGTGTTGCTCACCCACAGCAGACGGCCGCCCGGCCGGGTCACCTCGTAGCGGGCCTCGCCCATGAGCGCCACGAGCTCGGCGGGCACGGTCGTGACGATCACCTCGGGAGCGGCGCTCGCGGCGACGGCTGCGGCTCGGAGGCTGGCCTTCACGTCGGCCCAATTGGGATCGTCGGGTAGCCGGCCGAGGGCGGAGGGCAGCTCCGCGGCCATGCGCCACGGGCCGTCGAGGGCCCGCGCCTCCAGCCAGCGTGCGCCGTCGCGCAGGTAGATTCGGCCGGCCGCCCGCAGTTCGAACACGTCCCAGTTCGTGTTGACGGCATAGCGGAGCGTCGATCCGTCGATGGGACTCCAAATCGGCGGGCCGTCGAATGCCACGAGCAGGGCCGGACCGGTGCGAACGTGGATTCGCGGAGGTTCGGCATTCACACCGGCCACCGCGCGCGGCCGGAGGCGGCTCGCGTCGAGGCCAGCGAGCACGCGGTCCAGCGCGATGACCCGTTCGGGCGCCGGCACGGACGCCTCGAGCTCGCGCACGACGAGGGCGGTTCGATCGCGGCCGGCCGCCCCGAAGCTGGCGCCCGTGATTTGCAGGGTGGTGAGCCGGACCAGGCGCTCGGCGAGCGCCACGTCGGTGTCAGCGTCGATCCTGATCGTCCCGAGCACCGGCGAGCCGCCGCCTTTCAGACGGTGCGCGACAACCGCGTAGGCCACGAGACGCCGCTGGTCGTCCCACGCGGCGATCTGCGGCTGGTAGAGCGTGAGCCGGCCGCCGGTCGGCGTGTCGTAGGTGCGCGGCCATCCCGGATCGGCGGCGGGTGCCGGTGCGAGGGCCGGGGCCGCCGAGGCCGGCAGAAGTCCGGCGCTGCCGCACAGGACGAGGACGGCGGCGAGCAGACGGGCAGCAAGGGGGGGAACGGGTCTCATGATCGATACCTCGGGGAAGACGCGGGACGCCGGAGCGTCCAGGTCGGACTGGCGGCGCTCAGCGGGCCGGCAGGTAGTCGAACGTGTCGACCACCACCTCGATGCCGTCGGCGGGGTAGTCGAGCGTCGCGCGTGCCTGATACGTGAGGCCCGTGTCGGTGGTCCGGTAGTCGGCGCGAATGCGCACGCGGTTGCCGTCGTAGATGGTCGTGATCTCGACGCGTCGCATGGCCAGGCGCTCGCGATCGATCCACGCCGTCATCTGGTCGCCGGCCTCGAGCAGCCCGCGCCCCTGGATTCGGATCGTGGTGGCGTCCTCGGGCGTGAGCACGGACCGCGCCGCGAAGGCTTCCAGGCGATCGGGGGGCAGATGCGCATAGGACTCGGCGAGCGTCGCCAGATCGGCCAGCCTGTCTCGGAACGCCGCCTTCTTCCGGGCGGCCACGCGTGTTCTGACGGCGCCGGCGGGTCCGGGCGGACCCGGTCGCGCGGCGTCGGCTGCCGTGCCGCCGCCGATGGTCGTCTTCTGGAGCCGTCCGTCGTAGTCGAACCGGACGTACTCGAGGCGCACCTTTGTCGATTCGCCGCCGACGCGAAGATCGGTCCGGCTCGTCCAGGAATAGTGCCGAAGGGCAGCCTGATTGGCACGGTGCGCATCGGCGAACTCGCGTGGCTGCGCCGCGAGCGCTGCGGTGACGGCGAGCCCGAGGGCGGCGGCCAGCGACAAGGTGGAACCGAGAGACGGGCGGGACATCACGACCTCCTGAGTTGAGGAAAAGAGGCCTGCCTGGGGGCGCGGCCCGGGCGGCGTCCGGGAGACGCCGTCCGGACCGCGTGGCAGGGCTGGAGCCACGAGGGTCACCGCGACTGCGGGGGGTAGTGCTTGAAGAGCTTCTCCGCGGTCTTGGTGATGTTCTTGTCGCGCTTGTCCGGCTTGGCGTCGACGTCGATGTCCTTCGTCGCCGTGCCGCGCCAGACGATCGTGCTGGTGCCGGCATCGACGATGTCCACGATCATCGTGCCGACCAGGATCTCCTCGGCGCGCGCCGACACGGTGCGGTAGCCGCCGAAGCGATACCCGCCCCAGCCGGAGCCGAAGCCCGAGATCTGGAGGTCCTTGTCGAGCGAGGCGTGATAGGCGACGAGCACGTCTGGGCGCGCTTCGGCATCCACGCGCGTCAAGCCCTTGCGCGCCAACTGCACGTCCACGGCGTTCACGATCCGCTGATGCACGAGCGCATCGGGGACGTTGGTGCCGGACACCCACGCGTACGTCTTGAAGGCGCCGAAGCTGATCGAGCGGTCGAAGTCGAAGCTGATCGACTGGGCGGAGGCGGCGGTGCCGAACAGCAGGCCCACGAGGGCGGCGATGGTAGCGAGTCTCATGACGTACTCCTCTGTGAACGATGGATGGTGGTGTCGCGGCGGCCCTCGACCGCGCCGCAGTGCGCGGCAGTGACCGCCGCCGTCACCCATGGGCAAGTTCGGGGCCATGTCACGCGGCGCCGCCTCCTCGTCGAAATCCCCGGGTTTTCGCGCCGCGCGCTTCGTCCACGCTGGTCCACTCGTCGCGAGGTGCGTCGCGCGCGGCAGAGTGCGCGGATCGGGGCAGGCTGCGATCGGACGACCGCACGGTCAGCGGTCACCGTGCGGCGTCGGAGTGGTCACGGGCGGGCTCGGAGGAGCAGGGCGCCGAGGCGCGCAGGGAGAGGCCGCGAGCGGCGGTGAGAGGCGGGGAGGAGAGGATTGCGAACGGCGAGCGCCCGGGCAGGAAGACCGGTGGTCCGCGCACGCCGTCCCAGGCATGGCGCAGGACGCGCCACACCGCGGCGAGGTGCGCGACTGCCTCGACGGGCCCGGTGCCGTTGGCCCTGAGCTTCCGGGGACGGTGCCGCGTGGTCAGGGCGTGGGGAGGCCGCCCGTCAGCCGCACCTTCTGCAGGCGCGGGTCGACACGCTCGGCGGCCTGGACCCAGAGCGCCGGGTCGGTGTCGAGCACGGCCGCGATTTCAGACCGGCTCAGGTCGAAGCCCTTCTCGACGAGGTCGAGCAGCGCCGCCTCGGGGTGGGCGAGGAACGCCTCGCGGAAGGCCTCGTCGGTGATGAGCCGGCCGATCAGCATCTCGATGATTCGGTGTGCCACGGATTCGTCCCTCTGTATCCGCCCACCTGCGAGGCAAGTTCGGGACCACCACCATTCACGAACGGGAACGCCGAATTGGGGCGGATTGCACCGCGACGTGTTCCCGGAAGGCGCCCGGGCCGCGTCTACCTGCGGCCAGGCTGCTCCGATACGCACAGCCTGTCCGGCGGGGCGCAGTCGAGCAGACCGGACCACGGGTGCCGCCGCCGACCCCGCGATGGCCATCTGACGCACTCGCGTACGGCACGGGTCTCGCACAGCGACAGCCGCGTCGCCCGCCGCCACCCCGCGAGCGGGCCCGGAGGGTCACAGGTGGAACGTCAGGTCGTCATCGCCCGCCCGTCCTCGAGCGCCTCCGCAGGCGCGCGCGGCGACTCCGCGACGTTGCCGGCCGACCTTCGCGCGGAGCAGCTGATCCGCCTTGAGCTCCTCTACGTATTCGGCGTGGCCCTGTGGGTGCTCACGCTGGTCATGGATGCGTGGTTCGCCCCCCACGGCGACCGTGGCCCCTATCGATCGATCATCGGCGGCGTGGCGGCGGCCCTGGCCGCGGCCACCGCGCTCGTCGTGCGCCATGCGCCGGTGAGCCACGGGTCCAAGGTGGATGTCGGCACCGTCGCCATGGTGCCGCACGCCCTCGCAATTGCCCTCCTCAACAGCTGGGTCGCCCAGCCCACGGACGTCCGGCCGCTGTCGCAGGTCACGGTGCTCATCCTCTTCGTCGGCATGCTCGCTCCAGCCCGGCCCTGGAAGGTGCTGGCCTGCGGCCTCGTCGCCGCCGCGATGGATCCGCTGGCCGTGTGGGTCGCGCATCTGCGCGGGCTGCCCACGCCGCCGCCGCTGCGCGCCGTCCTGATGTTCTACGAGAACTTCGTCTGCGCCATCCTGGCCGTCGTGCCCGTGCGCGTCGTCTATCAGCTGGCGGGCCGCATCCGCCAGGCCCGCGCGCTCGGCAGCTACCACCTGGTGGAGCGGCTGGGGCAGGGTGGGATGGGCGAGGTGTGGCGGGCCCGCCACCGGCTGCTCGCCCGCGATGCCGCCATCAAGCTGATCCGGCCGGAGTTCGCGGCGGCGTTCGGCAGCGGCCGGAGCGCGGCGGCCCGCTTCGAGCGCGAGGCGCAAGCGACCGCGTCCCTCTCCTCGCCCCACACGATCCGGCTCTACGACTTCGGGCTCACCGACGACGGCACGTTCTACTACGTGATGGAACTGCTCGACGGCCGCGATCTGGAATCGCTCGTCGCGGAGTTCGGGCCCCTGCCGCCCGCCCGAGTACTCCACCTGCTGCGCCAGATGTGCGGCTCGCTGGGGGAGGCCCACGCCGCTGGGCTCATCCACCGTGACGTGAAGCCGGCCAACGTGTACGTCTGCCGGCTGGGCCTGGAGTACGACTTCGTGAAGGTGCTCGACTTCGGCCTGGTCCGACACGAGGATCGCGCGCGGGCGGGCACGATGATGACCCACGCGGGCGCCGTCGTCGGGACGCCCGCCTACATGGCCCCCGAAGCCATCGCCGGCCACGATGTGGATCGCCGCGCCGATGTCTACGCGCTGGGCTGCGTGGCCTATTACCTGCTCACGGGCCAGCCGGTCTTCGGCGATCACGGCGCGGCCCGCCAGCTCGCCGGCCACCTGCAGGAGCGTCCGGTGCCGCCGTCCCTGCGCGCGCCCTGCCCGGTGCCGCGCGCGATGGACGACCTGGTGATGGCGTGTCTGCAGAAGGATCCGCGTGATCGTCCACAGAGCGCCGATGTGCTGGCGGAGATGGCCGAGCGGGTGCTGACGCGCGACACGTGGGATGCGCGCGCCGCCAGGCACTGGTGGCAGGCGCGCGAGAGCGCGGCGGCGCCGCCGGCTGGCTGGCCGCTCCGGCACGACCTGACGACGGTCGCGATGTGACCGGCCCCAGGCCCGCCCGGGGCCCGTACCGACTGCGGGACAGCAGAGGAGGACGGCGATGCGGATTTTTCGGAACGAGACGGCGTGGGCCCTTGCGGTGCCGGAGCAGGCCGTTGAACCGCCAGTGGGCCCGGCCCGTCCGGGCCCGCGGTGGTACCGGCGAGGTCGTGGGACTCGAACGTCCCATGGGAGGGCGCGATGAGGTCCGCTGAGCGGGCGAGGGCTGGCGCGCTGGCCATCGCCGCGCTGCTGGCCGCGGCGACCGCGTCTGCCCAGCCGGCCGGGCGAAGGGCCGCCGCAGGCGACGACCTGAGCGCCGTGCTCGAGGCCACGACACGGGCCGTCGGGCCGGCGGTCGTCGAGATCCACACGACCGCGTTCGTGCCCGCCGACGGCCGTGCGGGCCATGGCTCGGACCTGGTCACGACAGCGCGGGGCGCCGGCTCCGGTGTCGTGGTCGATGCCGACGGCTACATCGTCACCAACGCGCACGTCGTGCGGGGCGCTCAGCGCCTGCGGGTGGACCTCCCGGTGCCGGCGCGGGGCCGTTCGATTCTGGCCGCGCGCACGCGAAGCCTGCCGGCCGAGGTGGTCGGCATCGATCTGGAGACCGACCTGGCCGTCATCAAGGTGGCGGCCTCGGGCCTGCCCGTCGTCCGCATGGGCGACTCCGACGAACTTCGGGCCGGGCAGCTCGTGCTGGCGTTCGGCAGCCCGCTTGGGCTCCAGAACTCGGTATCGCTCGGCGTCGTGAGCGCCGTGGCCCGCCAGCTCGAGCCCGACGCGCCCATGATCTACATACAGACGGACGCGCCCATCAACGCCGGGAGCAGCGGCGGCCCGCTCGTGGACCTGGAGGGCCGGCTCGTCGGCCTCAACACGCTCATGTTGTCGCGCACCGGCGGCTACGAGGGCCTCGGCTTCGCGGCGCCCAGCAACATCGTCCGCACGGTGTACGAACACCTTCGCGCGCACGGCCGCGTCCGTCGGGGCGACATCGGCGTTCGCGCCCAGACGATCACGCCGGCCCTGGCCGAGGGGCTCGGGTTGGCGGGAGACGCCGGCGTCGTGCTCGCCGACGTGCTGCCCCGAACGTCTGCGGACGTGGCGGGCCTCCGCCCCGGCGATCTGGTGCTCGCGCTCGATGGCAAGCCGATGGAGAACAGCCGCCAGCTCCAGGTTGGGCTCTACCGGCGCTTCGTGGGCGACGTCGTCACGCTCGCGCTGCTGCGCGACGGCCAGCCCGTGTCCGTGCCCGTCGCCGTCGCGGAACGGCCCGACCCGCTGGCGCCGGTGTCGGCGTCGGCCGACCCGCGCCGGAACCGTGTGGACATGCTGGGGATCCTCGCCGTGGCGCTCGACCCCGCGGTCGCGCGCCTGCTGCCGGCCGTCAGGATTGGACGCGGCGTCGTCGTCGTGTCGTCGGCGGGCGCCGACCTGGACGCGGTGGACGGCCCGCTGCTCCCGGGGGACGTGATCTGCGCGGTGAACCGTACTCCCGTGGCGGATCTCATGGACCTGCGCCAGGCGCTGGCGTCGCTGCCGCCGGGGCGACCGTTCGTCCTGCAGATCGAGCGTCAGGGCGAGCGTGCCTTCCTCACGTTCGGCAGGGACTGACGGCCGGACCGGGCGCGCCGGGACTATTCCAGCCCGTGCTTGCGCATCCGGATGTAGAGCTGATGCCGGGTCATGCCCAGGGCCTTGGCAGCCCTCGACTTGTTGAAGCGCGCGGCCGTCAGCGCGTTCTCGATCATGGTCTTCTCCAGCCCGGCGAGGTCGTCGGCTGACGTCGGCGGGCCGCCGCCGGGCGGCGCGGCCGCAATCGGCGGAGCGAATGGGGCCGCAGGGGCACCCGGGGGCGGTGTGCGTGCGGGCGCCGCCAGCGTGGGCTCGGGCGCGGGCGCGGCGGTGATTCCGAGCAGGTCGGCCGTGATGAGCCCACCCTCACAGAGAATCGCCGATCGCTCCAGGATGTTCCTGAGCTCGCGGACGTTTCCCGGCCAGTGGTAGGCCACGAGCAGCTCGCGCGCGTCGCGCGAGATGCCCCCTGGCGGTCGGCCGAGTCCCTTGCCGATCTCGGCGAGGAACGCCTCGCTGAGGGTGGGGATGTCGGACTTGCGGTCGCGCAGCGGCGGCAGCCGGATCGCGAAGACGTTGAGCCGGTAGTAGAGGTCCTCGCGGAACTGGCCGTTGGCGATCGCGCGCGGGAGGTCGCGGTTGGTGGCGGCGACGATGCGGGCCTCGCTCCGGATGACGCGGGTGCCGCCCAGGCGCTGGAACTCGCGCTCCTGGAGCACCCGCAGGAACTTGGCCTGAGCCGTGGGGCTCATCTCGCCGACCTCGTCGAGGAACAACGTGCCGCCGGCGGCCTGTTCCAACTGGCCGGGCTTGCTCTGGACCGCGCCGGTGAAGGCCCCGCGCTCGTAGCCGAAGAGCTCGGCTTCGAGGAGCTGCTCGGGCAGGGCCGCGCAGTTGAGGGCCAGGAACGGGCCGTTCCTGCGCGGGGACGCGCGATGGACGAAGCGGGCCACCACCTCCTTGCCGGTGCCGGACTCGCCGAGCAGCAGGGCGGTGGTCTCGGTGGCCGCCACCTGCGTGGCCTGCGTCAACACCTGCCGCCACTGCGGCGAGTCGCCGATCACGCGGCGGTACCCCGTGCGCGCGTCGAGCTCGTCGGTGAGCGCCTGGACGCGGGCTTCCAGGCGCGCGGCGCGTTCGAGCGCCTCGTCGGCGCGTCGCTCCGACGCCAGCTCGCGTCCGCGCGCCAGCGTGACGGCCATCCGGTCGGCCATGCGACGGCCGATCATCGCGTCCCGCGGCGAGAAACGGTTCGTGTCCCTGCCGAGGAACACCAGGGCGCCCTCGAGTCGGCCGTCGAGGCGGACGGACACCCGCAGCATCGACCGGAATCCCATCTGGAGCATCGGCGCGTACCGTGCGCCGGCGTTCGCGAGGTCGTCGAACAGGTGGTGGTCCCAGGCCGGATCGTCCAGGGCGTCCTGCGGAATCCGGCCGGTGCGCGGCAGGGAGTCCGGCATGCCGGCGCTCGCGTAGAGGCGCGCCGTCTCGCCATCGGCGAGCCGCTCCATGAGCATCGCTCCATCGTGGGGGAGGACGCGGGCCGCGATGCCGCAGATCCGAGCGAACGTGTCGGCGAGGTCACCGCTGTCGATCAGCGAGGCGAGCAGCCCGTCGAGCATCTCCAGCGCCGTCGTCTGCGCGCGCAGCTCCTCGGTCGCGCGCACCTGGTCGGCCAGCCGCTGATGCGACAGCGCCAGCGCGACGTGGTCTGTGACGCGGCGGGCCACCAGGATGTCGTCCTTCGTGAAGCGGCCCGGGGTGCGGGAGTAGAAGTTGACGCCGCCGAACACCTTGCCTTCGAGATGAATGGACACGAAGAGCGAGGACCGCATGCCGGCCCGCGCCCCGGGGCCGGTGGCGTACTCGGGGCGCTCGCGATAGTCCTCGACGATTCGAGTGTCCATCGCCTCGGGCGACAGGGCCGGCTGCGGGGTCGGGATCTCGAGCACGTCGGGGAGATCGCCCAGCCCGTGGCTCGCGTGCACCCGCGCCCGTGCCCCACCGTCCAGGAGCTCGAGGATCGACAGCCCGTCGTGCGGCAGGACGGCCTGTGCCACTTCGGACACGCGCTCGAAGACCGCCCGGATGTCGAGGACGCCGGCCACCGCGGCCAGCAGGCCGTCCAGCATCTCGAGGTTGGCCGAGCGCTCGCGGAGCGCCGCGGCCTGGCGCCGCTCCTCGGCCATCCGGTGGTGCGACAACGCCACCGCGACGTGATCGGCCAGCCGGCGCGCGACCATGAAGTCCGTGGTCGTGAACGCCGCCGGCGACCGGGAGAGGAAGGCGAGGCCGCCGATCGTCCGCCGGTCGAACTTGATGGCGAGGCGGAGCACCGACCGGGCTCCGAGCTTCGCCAGCGGCGCCTCCGCCTCGATCGGATGCGCCGCCAGGTCGTCCACGATCGAGTATTCCCAGGCACGGATCACGGACACCGGGTAGCCGTGCGCGACGGGCGGGCCGGCGACGGGCCCGCGGTCCGACAGCGCGTAGACCCGGGCGGTCGTCATGTCGTCGCTGAACTCGCGGAGCAGCAGCAAGTCGTGGGGAAGAGCGCGCTGCGCGGTCTCCGACAGGCGGGCGAACACGTCGCGGACGTCGAGCACCTCGAGCAGCGCCGGCACGAGGTCCGCCGCGCGATCCAGGCGCTCGAGGCGCTCGAGCCGCTCGGCTGGCGTCACCTCGGCGTGCAGGACCGCGGCACCGAGCGCGGCAAGGCCGGCGAGCGCGTCGGCGACGGCAGCGGGCGGCTCCTCGCCGCTGGTGGCGCCCACCCAGATGCGCGTGCCGGACGCAGCGCCGGGCAGCGGCAACGACAGGACCCGCTGAACGCCGTGGAAGCGCAACTGCCACTCGGGAGAGCGATCGGGGAACGCGGCCAGGTCGTCGGGGCCGGTCTGGAGGAGGCCCGTGCCACCAGGGCGCAGCGCGGCCGGCGCGTCGAGTGCGGGAGAGACGTGCGCGCCGACGCCGTGATCGGACAGGAGGAGGACGTCGACCAGACCATGGCCGGCCGGCCGCGCGAAGCCGACGGCGCCTGTGGGCAGCATGGCCCGCGCGGCCGTGAGGAGGCCCGTCAGCGCGGGCCGATCGGGCAGGTCGCTCATCGTCATTCGGTCACTCCTGGCCGGCCCGCGCGTAGCGGGGGAGGCTCAGCATCAACAGCGCCGCCCCGCCGAGCAGCGCCGCCAGGCGGACGAGGTGCGGGGCGTAGGTGCCGTCGGCGTCGAACGCCCGACCCATGAGCGTCGGGCCCACCGCCCACGCGACGGCCGTGATCGTGAACATGACGCCGTAGATCGTGGCGAAGGCGCGCAGGCCGAAATACCGTGTCAGGAGGTAGGGCGTGACGTCCGACTCGCCGCCCATGCCGAGGCCCACGCACGCCGCGCCGAGGATGCCGGCCGCACGCGACTCCGCCGTGGCCAGCACGAGGAGTCCCGCGGCGGCCAGCACCAGCAGCGCGATCGAGATGTAGGGCGCGAAGAAGCGGTCGAGCAGCGAGCCGGTGCCGAGACGTCCCACCAGGGCCGCGGCGCCCATCGCCGAGAGCGTCAGCGCCGCGGTCGGCGCGTCGACGCCGCGGTCCGTCAGAAGCGCCGGCAGGTGCACGGTGAGGCTGCCCGTGGCGAGCGCGTCGCACAGCAGCACCGCTGCGAGCACGAGGAACACGCGCGTCCTGAGCGCCTCGGGAGCGCGCATGCCCGCGACGTGGGGGCCGCCCGCGCGTGGCGTGTCGGGCCTGGCACGCACGAAGGCCGCCACGATCGGCACGCCCGTCAGCATCAGGACGCCGAGGACGACCTGGGCGGCGCGCCAGCCGACGCCGTCGATGAGCAGCTGGCCCACGACCGGGTGGGCCATCGCACCGGCCGCCACGCCGGCCATCACCACGCCCAGGGCGCGCCCGCGCCGGCCGTCGAACCACGTCGAGACGAGCCGCGCGTGGGCGACGGGGTTGGCGCCCTGCCCGCAGACGCCGCTCAGCGCGAAGAGCGCCGCGAGGTGCCAGAAAGGCCCCGTCACGAATCCCCGGAGCAGGAACACGAGCCCGGCGCCGGTCAGCGCCGGGATGAGCACCACCCGCGCGCCCACGCGGTCCATCAGAAGCCCGGCGGGCGTGGACAGAGCGGCGGCCATGAGGGCCGAGAGACCGAAGGCGCCGGCCACCATCTGGCGCGTCCACCCGAACTCTTCGGTCAGGGGCTTCAGGAAGACCGCGAAGCTGTAGGGATGCAGGGACCAGCAGAACACCCCGGCGCTGCTGGCCAGCGCCACCTTCCAGCCCGCGTACCGCCAGTGCCCCTCGCCGGCGGCGGGCAGCGGCACGAGTGACGCGGTCGCCGTCGAGGTGGCCACTGGCTGCGATTATTTCCCAAGCGCGCGCCCCGCGACGCCTGCTGGTCCCGGTCGAAGAGCCCCCGCACACTGTCCCGATCGGGGCAGCCTGGCCGGGGCCGCACCATCGCGTGACCGCAGTGCGCCGCGTCGCCGCACCGCCGTAACTGCAACAGCCCTACCGTTTTGTGGCGCTGGGCCGGCGCGGGACCCGGCCTGGCCTCCGTGTTGCCCTGTGTCCGGGCATCAACCGCCCCTCACACAAGGAGACCAGGACCATGGCAAGCCGAACCCTCAAAGGCCGTCCGTCGGCACCGAAGCTGGCGAGCCGCCGCCTGCTGCAGCAGTTCGGGGTGCATCCCAGGGATCGCGACGCCGTCGCCCTCGACCTGCGCGGCCTGCGGGCCCTCTGCATCGCCACCAACCACGGCGTCCTCGACATCGGGGTCGCGACCGGTGTCTTCGGGTCGGAGCTGACCGTTCCCTACTACTGCTTCCTCGACGCGGGCATGACCGTGGACGTCGCCAGCCCGCGCGGCGGCATCGTGCCCGTGGACCCGCTGTCGATGGACGCGACCATCCGCACGCCGGACGACTACCGGCTGCTGGACGACGCGGACTTCCGCGCGAAGCTGGCGGACTCGCTGGCGATCGCCGACGTCGACTTCACGCGCTACGACATCATCTACTTCGCTGGCGGCTGGGGCGCGGCGTTCGACCTCGGCCAGTCCGAGGCGCTCGGCCGGAAGGTCAGCGAGGCGTGGGCGGCGGGCAGGGTCGTCGGCGGCATCTGCCACGGCCCGCTCGGGCTGCTGAAGGCGCGCATGCCCGATGGCGAACTGCTCGTGAAGGGCCGCCACCTGACGGCCGTCACCGACAAGCAGATCCACGAGCTCGGCGTCGCCATCACGCCCCTCCATCCGGAGACGGCGCTCCGCCAGGCCGGCGCGCTCTTCGAGAGTCAGCGGCATCCGGCGCGCGACTTCTTCGCCAACCACTGGGTCGAGGACGGCAACCTCGTCACCGGCCAGAACCAGAACGCCGGGCCGATGGTGGCGCGGCTGATGATGCAGCGGGCCCTGGCCAATCGCGCAGCGTCCGAGCGGGTGGCGTCGTGAATGCCACCGGCCTTCCGCGCAAGCCGAACCTCGTCATCCTGATCACGGACCAGGAGCGCGAGGTGATGCATTGGCCCGAGGGCTGGGCCGAGGCCAACCTGCCGGCGCGCCGCCGCTTGATGGCCCGCGGCCTCCACTTCCGGCGTGCGCAGTGCAACACCGCGGCGTGCTCGTCGAGCCGTGCGACGTTCTTCACCGGCCTCTATCCCGCGCAGCACGGCGTCAAGAACCTGATTGCGTGCAACGACTACGGACAGGCCGTGCAGCGCCGGCTCAACATCCTGCCGAGCTCGCTGCCGAACCTCGCGACGGTGCTCGCCGCGGCCGGCTACCACGTGGAGCTCAAGGGCAAACTGCACCTGACGCGACCCGTCAACTACAACGCCGAGGCGAAGCGCTACGAGTGGTCGGCCGCCGATACGGCGCATCTCGCCGAGCGCTATGGATTCCACGGCTGGAACCCACCAGACATGAGCGATCCGATGAGCCTGTCCGACCTGGGCGGCGGCGCCATCAACAACGACGGACGGTACGTGGACGGCAGCGGGACGATGGCCGGCGCGCACGGCGACAGCGACGCGATGTTCCGTCAGAGCGCCGTCAATTTCCTGAACACGTACGACGGCGACAGGCCCTTCTGCCTCATCGTCGCGCTGGTCAACCCGCACGACGTCCAGGAGTATCCCGGCCGCGGCGTGCGCGGGCTGTCGGTGAGCCCGACCTTCGCGCGCGGCGGATACCGCCTCGAGGACTTCCGCGACCTCCCGATCGACCTGCCCCCGAACGTGGTGGACGACCTGGCCACGAAACCGGCCGTGCAGGCGGCGTTCCGCCAGTTCCTGGCGATCGCCACGGGCCACGTGCTGACGCGCGATCGGCAGCTCCTCTACGCGCGCTTCTACGCCCATCTCTGCCGGCAGGTCGACGCCCAGATCCTGAAGGTGCTGGACGCGCTCGACGCCAACGGCCTCACCGACGACACGATCGTCCTCCGCACGAGCGACCACGGGGAGCTCGCCATGTCGCACGGCCGGATGCGGCAGAAGTTCTACAACGTGTACCGCGAGACGCTGAACGTGCCGCTCATCGTCTCGAACCCGCGCCTGTACCCGGCGCCGCAGTCGACCGATGCGCTCGTCAGCCTGATCGACGTGGTGCCGACGCTGGCCGCGATCGCGGGCACGCCCGAGCCGGCGCAGTACGGCTTCCGGGGCAGGGACCTCACGCCGATCCTGTCGAACCCGGCAGCGGCGGTGCAGGACGTCCTGCACTTCACCTACGAGGACGACGTCTTTCCGGTGAAGCCCGCCGACTGCATCCGCGCGATCACCGAGCCGTCCTGGAAGTACGCCGTCTACTACGACCCGTTCACCGGGGCGCCCACCGAGTACGAGATGTACGACCTGGCCCGCGACCCGTACGAGTTGACGAACCTCGCGCACGCCGCGCACGCGACGCCGGCGTCCGAGATCGAGCGCACCCGCCTGCACCGGCGGCTCACCGACGTGATGCACGCGACTGGCACCACCCCTGACGAGATCCGCTGGCCGGCGGCCGACGACTTCCGGCCCTCGACCACGCTGGCCCACGCACGCGAAGACGAAGAGGCCGTCACGGCCTGATTCCAACCACCGCCATCCGCATCTCCAGGAGTACGGCAATGACCTCGATCACGATTCGTTCCTTCCTCCGGCCCGGCCTCACGGCGGCGTTCGCCGCCCTCGTCACGGCCGTCCTGGCCACGCCCGCCGCGGCGCAGTTCAACGGCGAGAACCTGCTCGGCGACATGGGTGTCAAGAGCGGCTCGCAACCCGAGCCCGGCGTCTACTGGTCCAACATCTACTACCGGTACTTCACCGACACCATCACGGATCCGGACGGCAGGCGGATCCAGATCGACCCGTCCGGCAAGGCCAGCCAGACCATCCAGGCCGGCATGCCCCTCCTCTATGCGGTCAGCAGGAAGAAGGTCCTTGGCGCGCACGTCGGCGCGCTCGTGGTCCTGCCGATCGCGAGGGGCTCGCTCGAGATGCCGGGCCTCGGTCTGTCGGAGGACGTCAGCACGGGCCTGAGCGACCTCTACGTGATGCCGCTGCAGCTCGGCTGGCACACGACGCGCGCCGACGCCGTGGCCGGCGTCGGCTTCTTCGCCCCGACGGGTCGCTACGCCGCGGATGCCGACGACAACCTGGGCAGGGGCATGTGGAGCTACGAGGTGTCGGGTGGTGGCACCGTGTACCTGGACAAGGCGCGCTCGCTCAGCGTGGCCACGACGGCCTACTGGGAGACGCACTCCAAGAAGAGCGGCGCGGTGCAGATCGAGCACCTCTCGGTCACCGGCGTCAAGGTCGGACAGCTCCTGACCCTCGAGGGCGGCATCGGCAAGGCGTTCCTGCACGGCGCGGCCAGCGCCGGCGTGGCCTACTACGCCCAGTGGAAGCTGACCGCCGACTCGCTCGGCGCGCCGCTGCCGGCCGGCGCCGACGTGCCGGGGCTGCCGAAGCACCGGGTGTTCGGACTCGGTCCCGACGTGACGTTCCCGATTGCCACCAGGACGCGGCTGCTGTCGCTCGTGAACGTGCGCTACCTCTGGGAGACGGGAGCGCAGGTGAAGACGCAGGGCCGGACCCTGATGGTGACGAACACCATCCCGTTCGGCAAGACGCGCATCCCGGGCAAGGGGAACTGACGCAGCGGTCGGCGAGGATCCCATGACGACCACGACGGACGTTCCGCCCGGACCGGCGCCCACGTTCGGCGCGCTGGTGGATGCCACGCGGCCCGCCGCCAGCGGCGGCGAGTCGTTTCGCTGCGAGTCGGCGCGGACGCTGCGAATCGACGTGGATGGCGAGGTCTGGCTCACGCCTGGCGCGGCCATCGCCTATCGCGGCGATCTCACCTTCCACCGGCGGCCGACGGTCGAGGCGGCCGACCCGATCGACGCCGTCCTGCGCGAGACCGCGCCGCTCGTGCGGGCGGTGGGGCGGGGGTGCCTCTACTGTGCGCACCACGGGAGCCACGTCCGCATCGTGCGGCTGATCGGCGATGCCGTGGTCGTCGCCTGGTCCGACCTGCTGGCCTTCGAGCGGACGCTGGTGTTCGAGCCGCGCCTGGTCGCGCACGGCGTCGGCATCGCGGCGGGCGGGCTCGCCGCGGTGCGGCTGTCGGGCGAGGGCCTGTTCGCGTTCACCAGTCACGGGCGCCCACTGGCGCTTCCCGTGACGCCGGAGGCGCCCGTGAACACGGACCCCCACGCTACCGTGGCCTGGTCCGACGGGCTCGAACCGACGTTGAAGACCGACCTGTCCTGGCGGTCGCTCGTCGGGCATGGCGGCGAAGAGCCGTTCCAGATGCACTTCGGTGGAACGGGCGTCGTGCTGGTGCAGCCATTCGAGGACCCGAGCCGGTTTCACCTCGGCGCCAACCCGCTCAAGCGGCTGGCGGCGATGGTGGGAGGGTAGGGCCGTGAGTGCCGCCGAGGACCTCGAGGCCGCCGTCGTGCCTGGATTCGACCGGCCGCGGCGCTCGTCCGGACTCTATCGCACGCTGTGGCCCGCGGATCACGCCGACACCGCCCGGCGGAAGTTCGTGACAGGCCGGGGACTGCCCGAGGCGCTCGACCCGCACCGGATCCGGACGACGAACGCGGCCCTCCCGTACGTGCAGTGGATGTACACGCGCGGCGACGGCGAGCGCTACTGCTACGGCGTGCCTGGAACCCCTGGCGAATCGGCGTACCTGGCCAGGGTGGAAGCCCGCACGCTGCGCGTCCGGCAGAAGGTGGCGTTGCCCCGCAGTCTCTACATCGGCGGCGCGCTGTGCCATCGGAACGGCCACGTCTATCTCGTGCACGGGCCGCGGCTGTACCGATTCGACGACGGCGATCTGGATCGCCGCACGATGACGGCCCTGCCGATGGTGAACGGGCTGTTCACCTAGTACAACGGCCTGCAGGTCGCTGAGGACGGGCGCTTGCTGCTCAAGGGCTGGGCCATGGACGTCCACGAGCTGGGGATGCTGCGGCCGCTGGCGCTCGCGATGGCCGTGGTCGGTGGGCTGCTCGGCCTCTGCGTGGCCGTGGCCGTGGGGTCGATCGGGGGCCAACGGATCGGACCAGGAACCACGGCGTCGGCGACCTGCGCGGGACCAGCCCTGCTGGCGCTGGCGGTCGGCGTGGCGACCCGTACGTCCTGGCGTGAGTTCCTGCGGCCGCGAACGACGGGCCACCTGCTCGTGGTCGATCCGGACTCGCTGGCGGTCGAACAGACCGTCGCCCCGCCGGAGCGGTGCGCGTACGCCCGCACGGCGATGGCGCCGGCCGGCCTCGACGCAGAGATGGCGGCGGACCGCACCGGGGCGGCGCCGGCCGACGAGTGGCTGGTGCTTGCCGGCGACGAGCGCATCATGCGCTGGCGCTACCGGGCCGGGCGCCTCACCTACGATGCGTCGTGGACCGAGCGCTATCGTCACTGGGGCGACGGCTCCTTCCCGGGCACGGGCCCGTGCGTGTACCGGCAGGTCGTCTACTACACGGACAACACGTTCCCGGTGGGATTGACCGGCGGCTACCGCCTCTTTCGAAAGCCGCTCGCTGGCGGCCTGAACCAGACGTCCGCCGAGCTCTCCGGCGACGAGCCCGGCTTCATGTTCTTCGCCGTCGTGGTGTCGCCCGTGCGCGGCGACATCCTGGTGTGGGACACCGCGCAGGGCTTCCTGGAAGCGCGCGGGTTGTCGGATCTCGAGCGGCGCTGGCGGGTGGTCATCCGCAACAGCGATTGCGTCGCGGTAGCCGCCGACCGCGATCACGTCTACGTGACGGACCACGACGCGCCGCTGTCGCTGCGGGCGTGGATGGCCACCGTGTCGTCGCGGCCGCGATGGCCGGCGATCCAGAAGGCCTTCGTCGTGCTCGACGCGGCGACCGGCCAGGAGCGGCTGCGCGTACCGCTCGGCGCGGGATCTCCCGTGGCGTCGATGATCGTCCCCGGGTCCGATGACGACGTCTTCATCGCCACCAGGGCCGCGCTCGTGCGCGTCCATCAGGTGCCGGCGTAGTCGCGCCGAGGCCCCGGCGCCGGCCCCCTACGACGCGGAGGGGCGGATGATGCAGCGGAATCCCACGTGCGACGTGGAGGTGTCGACGGGCTCGGGATAGCGGGCGGCCGGCCGGTAGCGGCGGCAGTAGTTGGGCGCGCACAGGTGCGAGCCGCCCTTCAGTACCTTGCGGGGAATGCGAATCGCGCGGTGGGCCGGGTCGTAGCTCCCGTCGGCGCGCGGACCGCGGGGATTCTGCGGGATACAGCAGGCCTTGGGCGCGTCCGCCGGGTGGCCCGGCGCGTACCAATCCGTGGTCCACTCCCAGACGTTCCCGATCATGTCGACCAGCCCGTAGCCGTTGGCGGGAAACGCGCCGATCGGGGAGGTCCGCTCGAAGCCGTCGCGCGCGTGATGCTGCCACGGGAATTCGCCTTGCCAGGTGTTGGCCATATGGCGTCCGTCCGGCAGGAACTCGCTGCCCCATGCGTAGGTGGCGCCGTCGAGGCCGCCGCGAGCCGCGAACTCCCATTCGGCCTCGGTCGGCAGCGTCTTGCCGTCCCAGGCGGCGAACGCCTCCGCATCCGCGAAGGCGACGTGCACGACGGGGTGGTCGCCGAGGCCCGTCGTCGAGCTGCCGGGGCCGGCCGGGTGCCGCCAGTCGGCGCCCTCGACGAAGCGCCACCAGTGCCGGACGTCCCCGAGGTCCACCTTGCCAGGCGGTGGCACGAACACCAGCGATCCGGTCACGAGCAGCTCCGGGCGTGCGCCTGGATAGTCCTCGGCGCGCGGGGGGTGCTCGGCGAAGGTCGTGAAGCCGGTGGCCTCGACGAAGCGCGCGAACCGCGCGTTGGTGACCGGCGCGCGATCCATCCAGAAGCCGTCGACGGCGACGCGATGTGCGGGACGCTCCTCCGGATAGCCCTTGTCCGAGCCCATCAGGAACTCGCCTCCCGGGACCCACACCATGTCCGGGCGCGGCGGCAGGGACGGCGGAACGGACGGTCGCGCCATTGGAGGGTCCATGATACCGGCCCGCCGCGGACGTCATGGACGGGCCCCGGCCCCCTGCACGCCAACCCGTGCCTGCATCCTGCGCGGATCGGGACAGGATGCGCGGTCCCGCCGCGTGCAGCGCCCGCGCACGACCGCGCCGGCCGGGCCGCGCGCAGGAATTCCCACCATGCATGGGCGATCGGCGCTGCCCGCGCCGGTGGTGTGGAACTTGCCCTGTGTCGGGCATCACGGTGTGCGCGGCGGGCCGATCCAGGCGCCGTCGTCGGGCCGTCTCCCGTGCCTTCGAAAGGATCAGACGATGAACGCCATCCGGATCACCCGCGCCCTCGTGGCGCTCGCCAGCCTCACCTTTGCGGCCTTCGCCGTGGCCATCTGGGCGGCGCCCGTGTCGGCGGCCGGCCGGCTCGGCCTCGGAATCGCGCGCACCTCCGGCGCGGCCGCCCTGCGCGCCGAGATCGGCGGCCTCTTCGGAGGGATGGCCGCACTCGCGGCGGCCGCGGCGTGGACGCGTGGCCGCACGTGGAGCCTCGCGCTCGCCTCGGTCGTCGGTGGGGTCGCCTTCGGGCGCGCTGTCGGCTGGGCCGCCGCAGGCGTCGACGGCGACGGCCCGGCAATGGCGATCGAACTGAGCCTGCTCGCGGCGTCGCTCGTGCTCGCCGCGAAGGCCGCCGGCCAACCCGCGCCGACGGCGGTGCGCCGATCGCGGCGGGTGGCGACGGCCGCGGCGGCGGCGACGCTCGCGGTCGGAGCGGCCGGTGCGGTCGTGATGACGAACCCGGCGGTGCAGCGAGGGATCTTCGATCGCGCGGCCGAGGCGCGCACGTCTACCGTCAATGCGGCCCCGCTGCAGGACGACGCGCTGCGCGTCGCCGTCTGCGGGTCGTCGGCGCCGCTGCCGAGCCCGTCTCGCGCCAAAGCCTGCGTGGCCGTCTTCGCGGGCGGAAGGTTCTACGTCGTGGACGCCGGACCGGAGTCGGTGGAAAACCTCGTGCTGTGGGGGATCCCGCTGCAGTCGGTCGGGGGCGCGCTCCTCACGCACTTCCATTCGGATCACATCGGCGACCTCGGCGAGCTCAACCTCCAGACGTGGGCCGCGGGCCGGCCGGGGCCGCTCGTTGTCTACGGCGGTCCCGGCGTGGAACACGTGGTGGACGGGTTCAACGCGGCCTATCGCCTCGATCAGGGCTACCGCACCGCGCACCACACGGCGAAGGTGATGCCGCCGGAGACCTGGCCGATGGAGGCGCACACCGTGACGCTCGACGGTCCGGAGATGCCAGCCAAGGGACGCACCGCCGTCGTCCTCGAGCGGGACGGCCTCCGGATTACGGCCGTCGAGGTGGACCACACGCCGATTGCTCCGGCCTATGCCTACCGGTTCGACTACAAGGGCCGGTCGGCGTTCGTCACCGGCGACCTGAAGTTCCATCCGGAGCTCGCGCGTGCCGCCGACGGCGTGGACGTCATGGTGTCGGAAGCCATTGCGGTGCAGATGACGCGGGCGCTCGGCCAGGGCGCGCGCTCGGCGGGCCGCGACCGCACGGCCGCCATCATGCACGACATCGAGGACTACCACATCACGCCCGAGCAGGCGGCGCGGATCGCCAACGACGCGCGCGTGCGGCTGCTGGTCTTCTACCACCTGCTTCCGGCGCCCGACGGCGCGCTCACCCAGCGGGTCTTCGCACAGGGGCTGGACGCCGTGCGGAAGGACGGCTGGGCGTTGGCGGAGGACGGCAGCCTCTACACACTGCCGGTTGGATCCACCGACGTGCGCATCGGCCGCGTCGCCGAGTAGCGCGCGCCGTCCGGTTCAACTGGGTGCGCGCCGACGCCGGCGACTCAGTGACCGCGGTAGGTCTCCAGCGCCAGCAGCACCACGCCCGCGAAGTACGCGGCGCCGAGGAGCGCCACCGCCGGACGCCACGCGGCGACGGCCGCTCGGACGACGACGGGCGGCCGTCGGGTGCGGTCCGTCGCGGCGCGCCGGCGGAGTTCGGCGTGGCAACGCCGGCGGAGCCGCTCGGCGCGTGCCGCGCGGGGTGAGGCGTCCGGCAACCGCGACAATCTGGACATCAACGCGTCTGGCATGACAGGGTGCCTTCCCGCACCGGACCGTGGAGGGCCGCTTCACGGTCGAGCGCCTTCGCCAGTGCCTCGCGGGCGCGGTGCAGCCGCTGCCGCAGCGTCTCGGGCGTGACGCCGCACACGTCGGCGGCGTCGGAGGGATCGAGCCCGGCGACGCCGACGAGCAGCAGCACCTCGCGCGTCGCCACCGGCAGGGTCGCGAGCGCTCGCTCGAGGCGGCGTTCGAGCTCGCTTGCCGCCGTCTCCTCGAAGGGCGAGCTGCGCGCGGTGTTGTAGGGCCAGAGCGTCATCAGTCCGACCGCGGCGGAATCCTCGAGGAAGCGCGACCGCCGGTAGCTGAGATACAGGTGGCGCGCCACCGTGTACAGCCACGGCGCCAGGCGCGTGTCGGGCCGCAGCCGCCCCGCATGCGTCACCAGCCGGAGCCATGTCTCTTCGGCCAGGTCCTCGGCCACGTCGTGGCGCCGCGAGAGGCGCAGCAGGAACGTGAAGACGGGCGTGCTCAGCCAGCCGTACGCCTCGTCGAAGGCGTCGGTGTCGCCCTCGCGAAGGCCGCCGACCAGTGCCAGTTCGGTCTCCCGGTCCATGGTGGGATCTAACGCGCGACGGGTCCTGACGTGACACCGTCACGCTCGCCCGGACGGAACGTTATTGGAGGTGAACGTGTCGTTCCCGGAGGTGCCATGGACGCGCTTCGTGAAATCGGTCTCTTCGCCCGCCTGCTGCTCCTGATCGATCTCGTGCCGCTGGTGATGGCGGTGGTGTTTCTCGTTCGGCCGACCGAGCGCCATCTCGCGCTGATGCGCCCGCTGTCGCTGGCCGGCCTGTTCTCGGCGATCAGCGGCGGTGTGCTGGGACTCATCAACGTGCTCACGCTGGGCTGGACCCGCGATCTGTCGGCCGAAACGTACCGCATCGCGACCATCGGGGCCGCCGAATCGCTCGTGCCCGTCTTCGTGGGCTTCGCCTGCCTGACGGTGGCCTGGCTGCTCGTCGCGGTCGGCATGGGCCGGCCGGGCGTGCACGCGTAGACCGGGCCCGCCAGCGAATGGCGTGGCGGACGGGCTGCCCGGGCGCTACGATGGCGCCGCATGCGCCGATTCACCTCGCCCATCGGACAGCTCGTCGCGCTGTATGTGCTCACGCTGGGCGCCGCGACCTTCGGCCGGGAGCCGGGCGGGCTGGCGGCCATGGCGCTGATGACGCTGTTCGCCGTCGTCAATCCGCTGGTGGCCGGCCTCGGCGCGGGGTGGTGGGCGACGACCTTCATCTCGGCCACCGGGTTCGGCCTGCTCTTCGCGCTCGTCGGCGCGACCCCCGCCGTCAAGGGCATGCGCGAGGGCGCCACGGTGTTCCTACTGCCCGCGATGGTCTATCTGGCGGCCGCGCCGCTCAGCGGACTCGTCCGGCTGTGGCGCTGGTGGTCGGCGCGAGCCCGCCTCGCCTCAGGCGCCTGACGCCGGGTCCGCGGCGGGACCACTGTCGGCCGACGCGACGAGTGCGCGGGCGATGTCGGCGGCGTCGTCGTCGGTCAGGTCCGGGCTGAAGTGGCGAAGCCTGTCGAGGATGTCGGTCGTCTCGAGGTACGACGCCGCGCAGGCGGGGTGGATGTAGCCCGCCGGGACGAACCGGCCGTCCTGCCAGAAGAGCAGGCCGATCCGCCACGCGTCCTTCGGAATCGGCGCGCGGCAGGCGCGGCAGGCGGCGCGGCCCGACGGCGCCCGGCTGGCGCGGTCCACGCGCGCCAGGCGGTGGTGCGCCGCCCCGAGCGCCGCGGCCGCCTCGAGGCGCCCGCGATCGAGCAGCGGCACCGACGTCTGGGCCACCGCGGCCAGGAACGCCTCCGGGCGTCGATACGCGCCGCACGCGGGGTGATACCACTGAGTGCTCTCGGCGCCTTCCGCCTCGGCGTACAGGTTGGGCACCGCTTCGCCCAGCCGGGGCGTGCCCTTCGGAATCGCCGCCCCGCAGCCGCGGCACTTCGCGCGTCCCGTCGGCGCCAGCTCGATGAGATGAGGCATGGCGCCAGTCTCGCCGAATCGCCGGCGCCCGCAAAGCACGTCGGGCGGGACGCCCGGATGGAACGTGCGCCGGCCGAGCCGTGCGTCGGGTGTTCCGTCGCGCGGGTCAGGCGGCGGGCCGGTCCCGGCGGGTCACGCGAGCTCGTCGAGCAGGGTGCCGATCATCTGGTCGGCCGTCCGGGCGACGGCGACGTTCGCGCGCACGTCCTGGCGCGCGCGCAGCAGGTCCACCATGTTGGTGGCCACGTCCTGGCTGTCGGCGTCCTTCGCGATGCGATCCGCTGCGCGGTCCAGGCGATCGAAGCCCGCCGCGATGCCCTGTGCCGCCGTGCCAAGTGCGTTCACCATGCCCACGCCTCCGCCCACGGAATCGGCCACCGGCCGCGGACCTTGAATCCGAGGCCAGCGGGCCGCCCGGGGGCGAGGGCCGGCTACTTCCCGTTCAGCTCGTCGTAGATGGCCTGGACCGCCGCGACGAGGCGCGTGGAGTCGTAGCCCGGGTACTTGCTCATCCAGGCCTTGTCGGCCGCGGCCTGTTCGGGCGTCTTGCCGGCCTTGTGCGCGGCGCTCGTCTGCGCGTACAGGTCGGTCAGGAACATCTGGAACGTCGCCACGTCCTTCCAGCCGGCCACCGGCTGGTGCCCGCCGATCACGGTGTCCACGTTCTTCACCGTGTCGAGCAGCTTCTTGAGCGACAAGGGCCACTCACGCCCGCTCCCGCCGTTGCTCCTGTCGATGAACGGCGCGTCCTTCCACGGGAACATGTCGCCGGCCTGCATCGTGCGCAGGGCCGTGTAGACCACGAACGTGTCGCCGTTGGTGTGGCCGGGACCGAAGTAGTAGAGGTCCATCTGGTCCTTGCCCGACCCGAGCGTCAACCGGTCCTTGTACGTGCGCTTCGGCAGGAACTGCGCCTTGTCGCCCTTGAAGGCGTCCATCCGCGCCATGTTCGCCTTCGTGTTCTCCTGCACCACGCTCTCCACCGACGCCCCGAAGAACTCGTTGCTGCCGGTGTGATCGCCGTGGGTGTGCGTATTGATCACGGTGACGACGGGCTTGTCGGTCACGGTGCGGATGCGCTCCATGATCGTCGGCCCCCAGTTGGCCAGCTTCGTATCCACCACGACGACCCCGCGATCGGTGATGAAGACGCCCGTGTTCCCGCCGCTGAAGGTGTCGCGCGGCGTCGGGCTCGAGCCCGTGATGACGTACAGGTTGTCCTTGACCTTTTCGATCTTGGTGGCGGCGAGCGCGGCTGCGGAGGGCGCCGGTGCCTGCAGGGCCGAGACGGCGATGGTCAGCCCGCCGAGGGTCGCGAGGAGTCCGAGGACGAGTGCGCGTGGCATGCCGGGCATTCTACCGCCGGTCGCGCCCCGGGCGGCTTTGACCCGCTCGAGGGCCGGTGCTAGCCTGACGCCCACCATGACGGACGACGCGCTCGGCCAGCAACGTGTGGAGTGGGCGTTCGCCCACATGCCGGTCATGCAGCGGCTGCGTGACGATTTCGCCCGCGAACGGCCGTTCGACGGGCTCACCGTCGCCATCTGCCTGCACCTCGAGCCGAAGACCGCCAACCTGGGACTCACGATCAAGGCCGGCGGCGCCACGGTCGTGATGTGCCCGAGCAACCCGCTCTCCACCCAGGACTCGACCGTCGCCTACCTGCAGCAGCACCTCACGTGTTTCGGCCGCCGGGGCGAGAGCCCGGAGGCCTACCGCCGGCACTTCCACGAGACCCTGGACCACCGGCCGGACCTCATCGTGGACGACGGCGCGCAGCTGCTCTCCACGCTGCACCGGGAGCGGCGGGAGCTGCTGGACCGGGTCATCGGGCTGTCCGAGGAAACGACGGGCGGCGTCAGCATCATCCGGGCCATCGAGCGGAAGGAGGGCCTCCGCTTCCCGTGCCTGGGCGTCAACACGGGGCTCATGAAGCACCTCTTCGACAACCGCCACGGCACCGGCCAGAGCACGGTCGAGGGGCTGCTCGTGGCCACGAACCTCACGGTGTGCGGCAAGGTCGTGACGGTGGCCGGTTACGGCTGGGTGGGGAAGGGCGTGGCGCTCCGGATGCGCGGTCTCGGCGCCGAGGTCATCGTCACGGAGGTGGATCCCGCCAAGGCGCTCGATGCCCGGATGGAGGGCTTCCGCGTGATGCGGATGATGGAGGCCGCGCCGCTCTCCGACGTCGTCATCACCACCACGGGCGGGCTGCACGTGGTGGACGTGCCGCACCTGGCCGTCCTGAAGGACGGCTGCCTCCTGGCCAACGTCGGCCACTTCAATCGCGAGATCAACATCCCGGCGCTCCGCGCGGGCGCCGCCGCGGTACGCGAGGCCAGGCGCGACGTGGAAGAGTTCACGCTGGCCGACGGCCGCCGGATCTTCCTGCTCGCCAACGGCGAGCTCGTGAACATCGCGGTCGGGCAGGGCCATCCGGCCGAGATCATGGACATGACCTTCGCGCTGCAACTGCTCGGCCCGCGCTACCTGGTCGAACAGCGCGGCCGCCTCGCCCCCGCCTTCCACGCCGTGCCGCAGGAGATGGACGACGCGGTGGCGCGGCTGAAGCTCGAGACGCTCGGCATCGCCATCGACGCGCGCACCCCCGAGCAGACCGCCTACGACGACTACTACTGACCCCAGTCGTAGAACGCGGCCGCCGCCGGCGCCGGCGAGGGTGCTTCCGAGCGCGTCAGCCTGGCGCCTGGCGCCGGGGATCGCATGCCAGCGACGAACGCCACGGCTGCCTCGACGTTGCGCATCAGGGTCTCTTCGTTGACGTCGAGCGACCAGACGCCCGGCTCCTGCGAGTTGCCCACCACGATGCCGTCCCGCCGGGGATTCAGGCCGGCGTTCCCGCCATTCGCGGCCCGCGACGACACGCGGTAGTTCAGCTCGGGCTGCGGAATCATGAACGTGAGCTGCCCCTTGATCGGCACCAGCTCCTTGTCGTCGAAGAGCGAGAACGATCCGAGGCCGGTGCAGTTGACGACGACCCGCTCCGAGAGCGCCATCAGATCCCGACGGCTCTCGAAGCGCCGGATCACGATCCGGCCGCCGGCCGCGCGGAAGTCGTCCACGAGCGCCTGCATGTAGATCGAGGGCTCGATGGCCAGGTTCGACGTGCGGATGGCGTAGGGCGTGGGGAACGGGTGCTCGCCCGGCCCGAGCACCTCCCGATTGCGGTTCGGCCTGAGGATGTCGGGGACCAGGTCGCGTTCCCGCTCGTTGCCGCCGCCGCCTTCGGGGGCATCGGTGGCGTTGTAGGCGTCGATCCAGTACACGCCGTAGCGCGGGCCGACCATCGTCTGCAGCTGCTGGTAGGAGATCTCGGCGGCGGCGCGGAACTGCGCGTCCCAGGCCGGCGTGCGTCGATCGGGTTCGATGAGCGCGGTGGTCGGCGTGAAGCCCGCCCAGGAGCGGTTCGACGTCGTGTCGGGCGGCACCGTGGCCGCGTAGATGGTCACGTCGTAGCCCCGCCGCTGCAGCTGAATGGCCGTGCTCAGGCCGGGCGATCCGCAGCCGATGACGGCGATCCGGCCCGCGCCGGCGGGCTGCGCGAGGTCGGCCACGAGGACGCCGCAGCCCCACGCGAGCGACATCCCCGCGCCGCCGTGTCCGTAGTTGTGCACGACGACCTTGTCGTCCAGCCGGTCGGCCCGGAGCACGAACCCGCCGTCGCGGTGGGGCCGGAGCCCCACCGTCGTCCGGATCACGCGGTCGAGGCCGATCCGCGGCGTGGCCAGCTGCAGCGGCGGGCGTGGGGCGGCGGCCGGGGCCAGGCGCGGAGGCGCGGCGGGCCGGCAGCCCGCCAGGCCGAACCCGATCACGGCGGCCGATCCGGTGGTGATCACGTGGCGTCGGTGCATGGCGGCAACCATACCGCCGCACGCCCGCGAACGCCACTGCCAGGATCGGGCGGCCGCGGCATTGGTCGAGGCCGGACGTCCACGTGCCGGGCTGGCACGCGGACGCCCGTCAGCAGGCACGCGTCAGCCGACGGTCACGTCGAACGTCGCGGACGCCTCGGCCGGCCACCACGAACATGGCCGCCGCCGCCCGCGTCAGCGCGCCGCGATCAGCACCCCGGCGGCGAACACGACGACGCCCATCAGCGCCCAGCCGATGTCGCGAAGCCGGCGGGGCGGCGGGGGCGCCCACGCGACGGCCGTGCCGAGCAGCACGCCGGGCGCCGCGGCCGCCAGCGACGCCGCCGGCAGGCGTCCGGACGTCACGGCCCAGCCGAGGCCCGCCGAGCCGCTCAGCAGGACGGCGAGGGCGATGAGGCGCGACAGCGCGACCGCTCCGGCGCCGGCGCCGTGCGCGGCGAGCGTGACCGTCCGGACCGCGAAGGTGGATCCCACGAACACCAGCGCGAACGGCACGGCCACCGCGAGCCCGACTGCCACGCCCCGGCCGGCGGCCGTCGCGAGCGGAACGGCGGTCAGGGAGAGCGCCAGGGCGACGGCGGCTTCGGCGATCGCGCTCTTCTCGCGACCTCGCGCCAGTTCGGCGGCCACCACGAGGGCCGGGACCGCGGGCGCCAGGAACGTCCACCGCGCGGCCGGCGGCGCGAGGGCGACGGCGGCCAGGCCGGCCCCGCACGCGGTCGAGAGTGCCGCCGCCAGCCACACCCGCGCCTCGGCCGCCTGCTCGCGGCGGGCGCGCGAGCCCCGCGCGCCGCGCAGCACGAGCCAGGGCTCGTGCGCGAGAAAGCCGGCCACGACGGCGAGGGCGGCCAGTCCGCCCGGCCAGGTCGGACCGCTCACGGCGAGGCCCGTGACGAGCGGCCCGGCCAGCTGCCCGTAGGCGCCGTGCTCCTTCGGCCAGAGCGGCATGTGCGCCGCACTATAGCGGCTTCTCGGCCCGCGCGAACCTTTGCCGCGCCACGCTCGTCCTCCCTCTCGACGCATCGCGCTGCCACATGTGGATGTGTAATATGTGGCACAGGCACATATGGACCGCACCCTCGATCGCGAGTTGAAGAAGGGCAGCGCCGAGCTGCTGATCCTGGCGTGCGTGGAAGCCCGCCCGCGCCACGGCTACGACATCGCCAAGCGGATTGCCGACGAGTCGGACGGCGCCATCCGCTTCAATGTCGCGTCGCTCTACGGCCTGCTCTACCGCCTGGAGGCGCGCGGCTGGATCCGCGGGCGGTGGCTCGAGGCGGCCGGCACCCGGCGCCGGCGTGCCTACGCGCTCACGCCGGCCGGCCGGGCGGTCCTGGCCGCGCAGCGCGAGGGCTGGCGGGTGTTCTCGGCGGCCGTGAGCCGCATCGCGGGGGTGTCCCATGGATGACTGGCGCGGCGCACTGGAGGCTCGCTGCGCGGCGGCCGGGCTCGACCCGGCGAGCCGCGACGTCGTCCAGCGGGAGATCGAGGAGCACCTGCAGGACCGCTACGACGACCTCCTGCAGGGCGGCGCCACGCCGGAGTCGGCCGCGCGGGCCGTCCGCGAGGAGGTACCCGACATGGCGGCCATCCGCCGGCTGGCGCGGTCCCGGCAGGCGCCGCGTCCGCCCGCGCCGGCCCCTGCGGCCGCGCTCCGGTCATCCGACGGCGGCGCGTGGACCTGGGCGACCCTCGTCGGACGCGATCTCCGCTACGCATGGCGGTCCTTCATGAAGGACCGGACGTTCACGGCGGCCTCGGTCAGCACGCTGGCGCTGTGCCTGGCCGCGAACGTCGTCGTGTTCACCCTGGTCAACACGGTGCTCTTCGATGCGGTGACCGCCCCGGACCCCGCGGCCCTCATCCACGTCGGCAACATCTACCCGAACGCCGGGTCGTCCGCGGCCGCCGGGGGCAACTCCGGTGTGCCCGACTACTTCGACCGCCAGACGGCGGTGCCGGCGCTGGCCGAACAGGCGCTCTTCCGCGTGCGCGGGGTGAGCGTGGGCGATCAGGCCGCCGAGCGCCTGACGGCGCTCACGACGACGCCCACGCTGTTCCCCCTGCTGCGCGCCCAGGCCGCCCTCGGCCGGACCTTCACCGATGACGAAGGCGAGATCGGCCGCGAGAAGAAGGTGCTGCTGGCCGACGCGCTCTGGCGACGGCGCTTCGGCAGCGCGCCCGACGTGGTCGGCCGCACGCTGACCATCGGCGGCGAACCGTACGAAATCGTCGGCGTCATGCCGCGCAGCTTCCGCTTCTACGACGACGAGGTCGTGCTGTGGCTGCCGGCGGCGTTCACGGCCGAGGAGCGCAGCGACGCGTCGCGGCACAGCAACAACTGGACCCACGTCGGCCGGCTGGCGCCCGGCGCCACGCTGCAGCAGGTGCAGACCCAGCTCGATGCCCTCACCGCGACGAACCTGGAGCGCTTTCCGGCGCTGAGAGAGCCCCTCATCAAGGCGGGTTTCCGGTCCATCGGCATGCCCCTGGTCGACGTGCTCGTCGCCGACGTCAAGCGTCCGCTGTACCTGCTCTGGGGCGGCGTGGCGTGCGTGCTGCTCATCGGCGTGGTCAACCTGACGGCGTTGGCCCTCGCGCGCTCGACGGCGCGGCAGGCGGAGCTGGCCACGCGCTTGGCGCTGGGCGCCGAGCCGAACCGGGTGCGGATGCAGCTCGTCACCGAGCACCTGGCCCTGGCGGCGCTCGGCGGCGCCCTGGGCGTGGCGCTCGCGTGGGGCCTCGTGGCCGTCGTGCCGAGCGCCAGCCTGGCGCTGGTGCCACCGGGACGCACCGTCGCGCTCGATCCACGCGTCTGGCTCTACGCGGCCGTCCTGACCGTGGCGGTCGGCCTGACGCTGGGACTTGCGGCGATGGGCGCCGTGGCACCGGAACGGACGGCCACCACGCTCAGGGACGAAGGCCGGAGCCGCACCGGCAGCCGGGCGGCCCGCCGCCTTCGTCAGGCGCTGGTCGTCGGTCAGGTGGCGGTCGCCTGCATGCTGCTCGTCGGCGCGGGTGTCCTCTTCGCCAGCTTCCGGCGCCTGCTGGCCGTCGACACCGGCTTCCGGACGTCGGTCGTGACGGGCGCCATCTCCCTGCCGCTGCAGGCGTACCCCGAGGACGCCGATCGCGTCGCCTTCGTGCAGCGCCTCCTCGACGCCGCGCGCGCCCTGCCCGGGGTGCACGCCGCCGGCGCCACGAGCGCCATTCCATTCGGCGACTCGCGCAGCGACAGCGTGGCCTGGCCGGAGGGCTGGACGCCCGGGACCGGCGAGAGCTTCGTGTCGCCGTACCAGATCGTGGTGACGCCGGGGTACTTCGAGGCCATGGGGATGCCGATGGCGTCCGGGCGCGCTTTCGACGGCTCGGAGCTCGCCTCGAGCGAGTCGGTGGTGATCGTGGACGAACTGCTCGCCTCACGGTTCTGGCCCGGGCAGGACGCCGTCGGCCGCTACCTGCTGCAGCCGCTGAGCGCAGAGGCCCTCACCAAGCCGTCGCCCGAGAACATCAAGCGCCACCGCGTCGTCGGCGTCGTGCGCACGATCAAGCAGTTCGCCCTCGTCACGCCGAAGGACGCGGTCGGCGCCTACTACTTTCCGTTCACCCAGGACGTGCGGGCGTCGGTCGTGGTCGCGGTGCAGAGCGCGGCCTCGTCCACGGCCGTCGAAGCCGACCTCCGCCGCGTCGCCGCCGGGCTCGACCCGCGGCTGCCGCTCTTCGACGTCCACGTGATGCGCGAGCGGATCGACGGATCGCTGCGCGCCAGACGCGCGACCATGGCGCTCGCCGTGGCCTTCGGGGGCCTGGCGCTCCTGCTCTCGGCCGTCGGCCTCTACGGTGTCCTGGCCTACCTCGTGGCCCAGCGCACGCGCGAAATCGGCATCCGGATGGCCCTCGGCGGATCCAGCGCGGCCATCGCCGGACTGGTCCTGCGGGAGAGCCTGGTGGTCGTCGTGGTGGGGCTCGCGCTCGGCCTTGCGGGAGCGGCGTGGCTCGGCCGGGCCCTGGCCTCCGAGGTCTTCGAGGTGCGGGCGCTCGATCCGGCCGCCGTCCTCACGGCCGTGACCCTCCTCGTCGCCGCCGCCGTCGCGGCGACGGCGGTGCCGGCGCGGCGCGCGCTGAAGGTGGATCCGGCCGTCACGCTCGCGTCCGAATAGGGCCTCAGCGATCGGCCAGGCGGGCGAGCGTCGCGCCCAGGTGCGACGCCGTGTCGTCCCAGAACGTGTCCACGAGGGGGTGCCGCTCGAGCGCCGCCTGGACGATGCCGCGCTGCACGCCCCGCCCGCGGCCGTGCACGAGCCGGACCTCGCGGAGGCCGGCGGCGTGGGCGGCCTCGAGGAAGGCGGCCACCACCTGCGCCACGTCCCGAGGATGGAACGCGTGGAGGTCCAGTTCCCGCTCGATGGGCACCTCGAACGGCTGGTCGGTCATCGCGGCTCAGCGGCCGGGCCCGGCGCCGAGCGCCCGGTGGACGGCCCCGGCGAGCACCGGCAGGCTCATCGGCTTGTGGAGGACGGCCCGGAAGCCCAGGGCCCGCGCCTCATCAGGGCTCAATTCCCCGGCGTACCCGGTGAAGAGGACGATGGGCAGGTCGGGCCGGCAGTCGAGCAGGCGCCGGCCGAGCTCGACGCCGGTCAGCCCTGGCATCGAGAGATCGGACAGCACGGCGTCGAACGCGGCGGTCGACGCGTGGAATGCCGCGAGCGCTTCGTGGGGATCGGTCGCGACCACGACGTCGTAGCCGAGGCGGCGCAGGCCCTCGCCGACCACGCGCGCCACGTCCGGTTCGTCGTCCACGACCAGCAGCCGGCGGCCCCGGCCGTCGACCGCGGACCCGTGTGCCGCGGCGGACGGGCCACCGGCGTGCGGATCGACCGGGGGGAATGACGGCCAGTACACGCGGACGGTCGTGCCGGCGCCCACCGTGCTCTCGACCACCACCGTGCCGTGATGGCGCCGGACGATGCCCTGCACGACCACGAGACCGAGGCCCGAGCCTGGCGTGTCGAGCCGCGTCGTGTAGAACGTGTCGAAGATGCGGGCGAGGTCGTCTTCGCCGATGCCGCGTCCCGTGTCCCGAACCGTGAGCCGCGCGTAGCGGGCGGCCAGGGGACGTGGCGCGTCGGCCGGCACGTCGTCCGGCGCCACTTCGTCGAGCACGACGGACACCGTGCCGCCCCCCTCGCCGATGGCCTCGACGGCGTTCAACACGAGGTTCGTGACCACCTGCTGCACCTGCGTGGCGTTGGCGAACATCGTGACGTCCGGGTCGAGCGTGGTGTCGATGGCGACCTGCTTGGGCAGCGTGGACGGGAACAGGTCGAGGGCGCTGCCGATGGCCTGCGCCACCCTGAGGACCGTGCGCTCGGCGGGCCGGGGCTGGCTGAACTCGCCGATCTCGCGGACGAGGGTGGCGGCGCGGTGCGCGGCCCGGGTGACGGCGGCGAGGCTCTCGCCGCGCTCTGCGGCGTCCTCGTCGAGCGCGGCCTGCTCCGCGTTCCCGATGATGATCGTCAGCAGGTTGTTGAAGTCCCGGGCGATGCCGCCGGCCAGCGCGCCGAGGGCCTCCAGCGTGTGCGCCTGCTGCAGCTGCTGTTCGAGCGCCGCCAGCCGCCGCTCTTCCTCGACGCGGGCGGTGATGTCGCGGAAGCTCCACACGCGGCCGACGACGGCGCCGTCCACCACCTGCGGCTGCGAGTAGCGCTCGTAGCGGCGTCCGTCACGGAACTCGAGCGTGTCGAACGTCACCGAGTCCGGGCTGGCGTAGATCGCCTTGACGTCGGTCAGGAAGCGGTCCGGATCCGTGAGCTGTTCGAGGACGTGCGCGAGCAGCTGGTCGTCATCGCGGGTGGCGGCGATGACGCCGGGCACGCGCCATAGCGCAAGGAACTTCTGGTTGCAGCCGGTCACCCGGCCCTCGAGGTCCACGGCGAGCAGGCCGTCGGCGGTCGAGTCGAACGCGCTCTGCAGGAGCGAGATCGACTGCTTGAGCGCGGCCTGCGATTCGCTCAGGGCCCGCGCGGCGGCGACCGGCTCGGTCGCGTCGGTGAGGACGCCGTGCCAGCGCACGGTGCCGTCGGGCTCGCGCGCCGGCACCCCGTGACCCTGGACCCACCGCGCGTCGCCGGCGGCCGTCCGGATGGCGTTCCGAAAGGTCCACGGGGACAGGGAGTCGCGAGAGGCGGCCAGCGCCGCCTCCCAGGCAGCCACCTCCGACGGGTCGATCAGGCCGGGGAGCACGCGCCAGTCCGCGAGCAGGGACTCGGGCGTGCAGCCGAACAGCTGGCGGACGCCCTCGCTCACGAACGTGAAGGCGCGGGCGCCGTCGGCCCGCTCCTCGAACTCGTACACGACGCCGGGGACGGTCGAGACCACGTCGGCGTAGCGCCGCTCGCTGTCCGACGCCTGGCGCTGGGCGGCCTCGCTGCGGTGCAGCTCGTCCTGCAGCGCCTCGCGCGAGGCCCGCAGCCGGTGGACTTCCAGCCACTGCACGAGGGCGACGAGGGCGGTGGCCGTGGACGTGGTCATCCAGGCCGTGGCGGGTGTATGCACGAGCCACGGCGTGGGCGTCCAGCCCCGGGCCGTGGCCGCGGCCAGCAGGGCGCCCAGCGCGACGATGGCGCCGGTGGCGATCGCGGCCCCGCGCGGCGAGAACACCAGCCAGACGGCCGCCGCCAGGGCGACGGAGTAGACGTGATAGACGGCCGACGTGACACCGCCCGAGACCAGGGCGGTCGCGATCACGACCACTACCGCGACGGCCAACGCCCCCTGCGCCACCCGCCGAGGCGCCACGCGGCGGCGGACGGCGGCGAGCGTCAGGGCGCCGAGACCGAGCACCACGCTCTGGGCCAGGTAGTAGGCGGCGGCGTCCGGCCGCAGGGCGGCCGGCAGGAGCACGGCGACGGCCGCCGCCGCAAGGCTGAGGATGGCCGAGCGTTCCAGACGGTGATCCGGATCGCCCGTGAACGCGGACCCCTCCCCTGAAACGCCGGGGTCGGGCGGCCGGAGGGGCATCGCCCCGCGACGATAGCAGAAACAGGCGCGTCTCGGGACCGGAGGTCAGCCGCCTGCGTGCTACGATACCGCCAGCCGCCGCGTGCGGGGCCGCGCACCCGCGTGCGGTCCCGGACCCGCGCCGGCGCCCGGCCGGGACGCCCCGCGCGCCGGCCCGCCGACCGCATGGAAAAGATCATCGTTCACGCCAAGTTCCATACCGGCCACCGGCAGCTTGGCTACCCGGGCGAGTGCCGGTTCGTCCACGGCCACACGTGGCGGGGCACCGTCGCGATCTCGACCGAGGCGTTCCCCCGCGACGATCTCGACATGTCGCTGGACTTCGGTCGCATCAAGAAGGTGATGCGCGACCTGGACCACAAGATCCTCGTCGTCGAATCGGATGCCACGTTCATGAACCCGGCGCTGTTCGAGCCGGAAGGCATCGTCGTGATGAAGGGGAAGGGGCCGAGCGTCGAGAACGTGGCCCACTACGTGTACGACCACGTCGTGGATCTCATCCGCCGGCAGTACCCGGATCGCGGCCTCGCGTACCGGGTCGAGGTGACGATCCAGGAGACCGAGAACAACTTCTTCGTCGTCGAGAAGGTCGCGACCGTCTAGGGGCGCCGGCGCCACGAATCGGCACCTCACGGACGGCCCGCCGCCGGCCCCGGCGCGCCCCGGCGCGAAGGCCCAGGTCAGAGCGCGCAAGGCACCGCTCTTGCTGCACCTGGGCGCGTGGCGACACCTGCCGCCTCGGCCGCGCCCGTCGCCGGGCCCTCCGTCCCCGTCATGGACGTCATCGCCGGCCTGTCGCGGGCCCTCGACATCACCGAGGGGCACCCGAAGGGCCACGCGGTGCGATCGTGCCTGATCGGCATGCGCCTGGGACAGCGGATGGGCCTCGACGAGGCCGCCCGATCGGACCTGTTCCACGCGCTCCTGCTGAAGGATGCCGGGTGTTCCAGCAACGCGGCGCGGGTCCACCAGCTCTTCGGCGGCGACGACCATCCGGCCAAGCGGGCGGTGTGGCTGACGGACTGGCGGCGGTGGCCGGAGAAGATTCGCTACGGCCTTGAGTACGCCGGCAGGGGCGAACGGTGGTGGCCCCGGCTGCGCCGCCTCGCGTCGCTCGCCGCGGCCGGTCCGCGGGCCGAGCGCGAGCTCTTCGCCATCCGCTGCGATCGCGGCGCGGCCATCGCCCTCGACGTGGGCCTGTCGGCCACCGCGGCGGCGGCCATCCGCTGGATGGACGAGCACTGGGACGGCGGCGGGCAGCCGGACGGCCTGCGCGGCGACGGCATCCCCATCCACGCCCAGATCATCGGCATCGCGCAGGTGCTGGAGATCTTCTGGCAGGAAGGGGGCGTCGAGGCGGCGCGGCGTGTCGCCCGGCAGCGGCGGCGGCGCTGGTTCTCGCCGGCCCTCGCGGATCTCGCGGCGTCCCTCTGCGACGACGCCCACTTCTGGCGCCATCTCGGGGGCGCCGAGCCACTCCGGCTCCTGCACGACGCTGCGCCCGCCCCGGCGCTCGTCGTGGCCGACGCCGCGCGCCTCGATCGCGTGGTCGAGGCGTTCGCCGGCGTCATCGACGCCAAGTCCCCCTACACGCACGACCACTCGCGCCGTGTGGCGGAGTACGCCGTGGCCGCCGCCGCCCACCTCGGCTTCACGTCCGACCGTCTCGTCCGCTTGCGGCGGGCGGCGCTGCTGCACGACATCGGCAAGCTCGGCGTGTCCAACGCCGTCCTCGACAAGCCGGGCACGCTGACGGCGGCGGAGTGGCAGGCGATGCGGGCGCACACGGGCTTCACGCTCGAGATCCTCGAGGCCGTGCCCGTCTTCGCGGAACTGGCCGAGGACGCCGCCGCGCACCACGAGCGGCTCGACGGCCGCGGCTACCATCGCGGCCTCCCCGGCGCGGCGCTCAGCCCTTCGGCGCGGGTCCTGGCCGTGGCCGACGTGACCGACGCGCTCCTCTCGGATCGTCCGTACCGCGCCGGGCTCGCGAAGGAGCGCGTGATCGAGATGCTCCTGAAGGACGCCGCCGGCGGGGCGCTCTGTGCGCAGAGCGTGGCGGCCATGGTGGCCGTGCTGCGGGCCTGACCCGTACGCAACACGAGGCGGCCGCGTGGGACCGCCTCCGATCGAATCCATCGGCCGCCGACGGACCGGCCGCGCTAGGGCACGACGACCGTCTGGATTCCCGTGGGCGCACTGGCGCTGCACGGGTTCAGCGCCGTGACGCTCACCGAGTAGAAGCCCGAGGGGACCGACGCGCTCAGGCTGCGGGCGGCGCCGACCGGCACCGCGCCGTTGAACACGCCGGATACGTTGAGTTGATAGGCCGTCGCGGCGGGGCCCGACGCCGGCGGATCCCAGACCAGGTGGAGCGTGCTGCCCACGTTGAAGAACAGGAAGTTCCGCGGGGACGCCGGCGCACCGCTGCAGCCCACGGGGAAGGTGAGGGTCACGGGCGCCGAGGCTCCGCTGGTCCCCGCGCCATTCGTGGCCCGCACCGCGAAAGTGTAGGTGCCGGCGGGCAGGCCGTTGAACGCGAACGACTCGACCGGCCCGAGCGGCACCGACGCGACGGCCGCGCCGCTGACGTCGAGGATCACGCCCGTCGGCTCGCCGCCGCCGTAGCTCAGCTTCCACGCCAGCGCCACGCTGCTGCCATTCGCCAGGCCGGTGACGCTGCCGGGAGTGCTGGGAGCGACGGCGGCGTGCACGTGCAGCGGGACCTCGTTCGAGGCGGCGCTCGCGCTACCGCCGTTCAGCGACTTCACGCGCAGGAAGAACGAGCCGCTCGGCGCCGCGAAGCTCAGGAAGGGCACGGGGCCGACCGGGATGGATCCGGCCGTGGTGCCCGGGATCACGCCGCCCTCGATGAGATAGCCGGTGGGCGCGGGGCCCGCGGCGGGCGGATCCCACCGCAGCGTCACCTGGCTGCCGGCGACGTCGTCCACCCGGAACGCCGTCGGCGGCTGCACCGAGATCGGCGCCGCGACGCTGATGCTGGCGGTCGCGGTGCTCCCCGGCCCCCCGGCGTTCACCGGCCGGTAGGTGAAGCTGTCGGCGCCCGTGAAGCCGATCGCCGGTGTGTACGAGAACGACCCGTTGGCGTTCAGGGTCAGTGTGCCGTGCGCGGCCCGGTGACCAGGGCCGCCGTGAAGGGTGCCCCCGCCGACCGATGCGACATCGTTGCCGAGCACGCCCGGCGCCGGCACCGAGAGCGTCGTCGCGTGTGCGGTCGCGTAGGCGTCGGCGACCCGGTGGGCGGCGACGCCACGCCGCTCGTGGTGACGACGATCTCCGCGCCGATGACGGAGCCCGCATCGCTATTGCAGCCGTCCGTCAGTCGCAGGAGCCATGTGCCGTTGGGCTCGGTGCCCGCGAACACCGGGTTCATCGAGGTCAATGCGCCGGTCGCGCCGAATCCCCGATCTGCGAGCGTGCGGTAGCTCCCCCGACGGGATCGGCGTCACCGAGCTGACGGCCGCGGCGGCGGTCCACCAGTTGCCCAGGGAGGCGTCGAGGAACGTGTAGATGCCAGAGAGGTCCGAGTCGTCTCCGAAACTCCCCTGGAAGGTGGCGCCCGTGTATCCGAACAGGACATGGGAGGTCGTCCCGTTCGGAGCGACCAACGTGGCCGTGACGTCGCCCACGAACGCGTGCGTCAGCGACGCGCTCACGGCCACCGACACGACCGGGCCGACCTTGCCGGAGACCGGGAACTCGACGATGCGTGGCGGCCCGTTGGTCATGCAAGTGTTGCTCGGACCATCGGGAATCGCGCCGAGGGTGGAGGGCGTGGCCGAGGTGAACGGCACGGGGGTCAGCGTGAGCGAGGCCGCGGACACCGTCCCCGTGTCGCCCTGCCAGCCATCGACGAACCGGAGCGTCCACGTGCCGTTGCCGCCGCGGTTCGCGAACACCGGATTCATCAGCGTCTGCGCGCCCGTCGCGCCGGCGCCTCCGGCTTCCACGGTGCGGTAGTGCCCGGCCGGCACCGGCGACCCGACCGCGGCCCAGAAGTCCAGGGTGGCCTGATCGCTGAATTCATAGGGACCGGCCAGGTCCGATCCCGCGCCCTTCCCAGTGGCCGTCGTCGCGCCGCGCCGCCCGAACACGACGTGCGACGTGCCATCCGGCGCAATCAGCGTGGCCGTCACATCGCCGCTCCATGGGTGGAACGGGCTGATCGCTCATCGAGATCCGCACCGACTGCACGAGCGTGATTCCGGTGACGAAAGAACGTGACGCGCGAGGCGCGCCGGGTGTACACCGTCGCGCTGCCACCGTCGGGAATCGCCCCGAGCGACGCGGCATTGGCCGGAAATGTCGTTTGCGCCTCCGCCAGGGCGAGGCGCAGCGCGAGCAACAGGCAGGTGGCGAACGCGAGAAGGATGCTGCGGCCGGGACGCTGTGTCCGCAGAGCGTGTCGGCCATGGTGACCGTGCTGCGGTCCCGGTCCTGACCCGTACATGACACGAGGCGGTCCGGTCGGACCGCCTCGGTCGATTGCGCCGGCCGCCGATCAGGCCTGGGCGGGCAGGGGCTTCAGCACCTCGTCCACGAGGAACACGTCGGTGAGGAGCGCGCGCAGGTGGATGGACGCGTTCAGGTTGTCCACCATCTGCGAGCTGATGCCGGGCTGGGCCAGCACCATGCGCACGGCCGCCTGCGCGGCAATGGCGTCGCGATCCAGCACGTCGATGAACGCGGCGTAGGGCGCGGCGTCGTCCGCGCGCTCGGCCGCCACCACGGCCCGGACCGCGTCAGCGAGTCCGGACAGCGACTCGTCGAGGCGCGACAGGAACTGGCGCACTTGCGCGCCGGCGGAGGAGCCGGCGTCGCTCGCCAGCCCCTGCGCCGCATACGCGAGCATGAACTCGTAGGCTTCCTCGATGCGGTCGCATCGGGCCGCCATGTCCTCGCGGGCCGTCACGGCTACTCGGACGGACGGCCGCCGACCGGCGCGGAGCCCGGCACGGGCCAGCGGGCCGGATCGTGGTGCTGGAGATACTCCCGGCGCGTGATCGATCCGAACAGCATCGAGCGCGTGATCCAGAAGTTCTCGGGCCGGATGGCCATGTAGACGTGCGCCATGGTGAGGCCCACCAGGGCGACGCCCGCCACGCCGTGGCCCACGTACATCCAGCCCCAGGCGATGTCACTCAGGATGTAGGGGTCGCGCGTGTAGAAGGGCGTCTGCACCTTCTTCATCATGAAAAGGCCCGTCCCCGTGGCGAGCAGGCCGGTCACGACGAGCGCGAGGTGGTACAGCCGGTTCCCGAGCGGATACTTCGCCGCCTTCGGACCGCTGACCTCCTTGCCGAGCTCGCGCATGATCTCGGACTTCAGCTCCGGGATGTCCTTCGGGCCGACCCAGATCGACCAGAAGTCCATGAAGAAGGTGGCGTGCACGACGTGGAACAGGATCGAGGCCGTGAGGACCACGCCGGCGATCCAGTGCCACTGCACCCACGCGAACTTCACGCCCACGATCGGCAGGAAGGACGTGAAGAGCAGCGTGAACATCGCCGCCGCCATCACCCAGTGGAACATGCGGGCGGGGCCGCTGTGCCGCTGGATCTTCGCCGGGAGGCCTGGGAGCTTCGCCTCGAGCGCGTCCACCTCGGCCGCCGGCCGCTTGGTGCGGGCCGACAGCAGCATGTAGACCGCGTGCGCGCCGAGGAACACCACGGCCGCGAAGAACGACACCCAGAGCAGGTCCCACGAGATGTGTGTGAAGACCGATTGGCCCCAGGGGCTGATGCCCCGGGTCAGGAAGTCGATGCCCATCCGTTGTCTCCTCCGCGAACGGCGCGCTTCACGAGGTTGCGCATCAGCGGGATCTTGTAGGCGTTGTGGTTGAGCGGCACCGCGCCCTGGACCGCCAGGTCGCCCGCCGCATTCGCCGTCTCCTCGTTACGGGGCTTGCCCGCCACGAAGGCCTCGACGGCCTCCAGCCGCATCGGCCGGGCCGCCACGGCGTTGACGACGATCCGGGCGCGTTCGATGGTGTTGCCCGAGAGCATCATCGCCGAAGCGACGTTCATGAGCGGGAAGTCCCACACCTTCCGGTCGGCGACCTTCTCCGTGTAGAACTCCTTGCCCGCCCAGGTGCCCGGGATGCGGATGGCGACCAGGAGGTCGCCAGGCTGCAGCGCCGTGAGGCGGGTGATGTCGGTGCCCGGGCCGACGAAGTAGTCCTGCGCGTCCACGACGCGCTCGCCGCCGCTGGACCGGATGACCATCTTCGCGTCCAGCGCGATGAGGGCGGGCGCCGTGTCCGACGGGTTCACGGCCACGCAGCGGTCGGCGCCGAAGATCGCGTGCTCGCGGTTGACGGCCGTCGGCGTGTCCGCGTAGCAGATGTTCCCGCCGGCGCGGTAGCAGGACCAGCCCGCGCGGTAGTACCAGCAGCGCGCGTCCTGCGACACGTTGCCGCCGATGGTGCCCTGGTTGCGGATCTGCGGCGAGGCCGCGGCTTCGGCGCCGTGCGCCAGGATGCCGAACTTCTCGCGCACCATCGGGTCGCGGACCACCTCGGTCAGGGTCGTCATCGCCCCGATCTCGACGCCGTCGCCCGAGGCCTTCACGCCCCGCAGTGCCTCGATGCCGCCCAGGTCGACCACGTAGCGCGGCTTGCGGATGCGGTCCTTCAGCCAGTCGAAGCTGTCGAGCCCCCCGGCCATCACCCAGGCGTCGGCGCCGTAGCGGTCGAGCAGGCCCAGGGCGTCGTCCACGCTGGCCGGCTGGAACAGCTCGAAGGCCGACATCATGTCGTGAATCACAGCCATGATTCGATGCTCCCCTTAGATGTGCGCCACGAGCGCGCTGTGCTGCCAGGTCTTGGATTCGATCGACGTCAGCAGCAGATCTGGCGTCATCGGGTAGCGGCGGAACGCCTCGTCGCCGAGGGCGTTGACGAGGGCCGCGGCGACCGCCCCGCAGCCCGCGCCCACCGGCGGTTCACCGATGCCCCGGGCGCCGACCGGCGTCTCGGGATCCGGGATGTTGGTGGCGTCGATCTTGACGGTGGCCGGGATGTCCATGATGGACGGCGGCTTGTTGTGGTGGAAGCGGCGCGCCAGCGCCACGCCGTACTGCTTGTCGTAGACCCACTTCTGCGAGATCGTGTGGCCCATCCCGAGCATCGAGCCGCCGAAGGTCTGGCCGAAGAGGTTGCGCGGGTGCAGGATCGTGCCCACGTCGCCGACGGCCGTGTACTCCACGATGCGCCACGCGCCAGTCTCCACGTCCACCTCGACCTCGGCGAAGCCCGCCACGAACGAGTGGGTGTTGCCGTCGCGCGTGTAGTTGTCCTTGGCCACGCCGACCAGCCCCTGGCCGGCGACGACCTTCAGCGCGTTCTTCGTGAACACGTTGATGTCCTCGGGGCCCTCGTGCCCGTCGTACTTGCCGCCGAGCTCGACGGCCTTCTTCGCCACCTCGGCGAACGAGAGCGGCCCGACACGTCCGTTCGAGACGCGGTAGCTGGCCGGCGACCCGCCGCGCATCTTCGCGGCGACCTCCTGCAGCTTGGCCTTGAGGTCCGTGGCCGCGGCGTGCGCCGCGCGGGTCATGGCGTGGACGGTCTGGCTGCCGGCCGACACGCACGACCAGGGCAGGCCCTTGCTCGTGTTGCCCCAGACCACCTCGAACTGCTCCCACGGCGTGTCGAGCACCTCGGCATAGACACGCTGGCAGTCGATGACCGACTCGGTGCCGAGGTTGCCGATGCCCGAGTGCACTTCGACCTTGCCATCGGGCCGCACGATCGCCAGGCCGTCGAAGCCGATCGAGCCCGCGGTGTAGGGGCCGACGGCGACGCCGATGCCGCGCACCTTCGTCCCCCGGCGGTTGCTCGCCGAGAGCGCGGCCTTCTTCTCCGCCCAGCCGAACAGCTGCGCGCCCTGGTCGAGGGCCTCGCGGACGTTGGCCTGCGTGACGTAGGACTGCTTCTTGGTCTGCGGATTGGGCGGCCCGTAGGGCGCCTTGCCCGCCGGGGCGTTGATCTTCAGGAGCTCCACGTGGTCCACGCCGAGCTTGCGCGCGGCCTGGGCCATGATCGGGTCCAGCAGGGCGTTCATCTGCATGCCGCCCGGCGACCGCTGCGACGTGCGCGGCGGCGTGTTGGTGAGCACCGAGATCCCGCGCCAGCGGAACGTCTCCGGCTGGAAGTTGAGCGACGCCATCGCCCCGGCGGAGCGGAAGTCGCCCTGCGGGTTGTAGGGGCCGTTGTCCTGCACGGTGTAGAAGTCCATCGCCACGATGCGGCCGTCCTTGCGGAAGCCGATCCTGGCGCGGCCGAACAGGCCCGCGCGGGCCCGCCCGATGTAGTGCTCTTCCTCGCGCGTGATCCGCATCATGCACGGCACGCCGTTGAGCTTCTTGGACATCAGCGCCGGGATGGCCATGCTCTGGCTGCCCGGGATCTTGCTGCCGAAGCCGCCGCCCGTGAACTCGCTGATGAGCACGACCTCTTCCGGCTTCAGGCCCGTCATGCGCGCGATGTTCGGCACGGTCTGGGCGACGCTCTGCGTGGACCCGTGCAGGAACAGCTTCCCGCCCTGCCAGTAAGCCATGGCGGTGCGCGTCTCGAGCGGCTGGTGGCCCGTGGACTGCGAGTAGAGCGTCTCGTCCAGGATGAGATCGGCCTTCTTGAAGCCTTCCTCCACGTCGCCGACCTCGAAGA